>NZ_JAPZQJ010000236.1:0-14098 GCF_027530405.1 Microcystis sp. LE19-41.2A
AGAATAACCCATTATGAAATTCAGTAAAATCGCTGTAACTATGATAACATCGTTGTTAAATAAAAATCTTTCTCAATTAATTCTTAAGAATTTATAAATATTGCGGAATGTTAATTTAAATATTCTCAAGTTTTTGCAGTCAATAAATAATTTTTGCTTATCTTTGTTAGAAAATAGAACTCCTGCAAAAATCCAACATCTACCATTGGGTTAGGAGTCTCCGAGTCAGGAGTCAGGAGATTATTTTTATTTATTCTCCCCACTTCCCACTTCCCCACACCCTACACCCCACACCCCACACCCCACACCCCACACCCTACACCCCACACCCCACTCCCCACTTCCCCACTTCCCTATCTACCCCACTTCCCCACTTCCCCACTTCCCCACTTCCCCACTTCCCCACACCCCACACCCCACTCCCCACACCCCACTCCCCACACCCCACTCCCCACTTATGAGAGATGATCAAAAGATGAAAGAATCGTGGCGAGAACGTCTGAATATCTCTCGAATAGCGATTAATGCCCCGAGGTTAACCATTGCTTTCTGGTTAGCGGTGGCCATGGCGGGAATTTTTGCTTTTAGTTCCCTAAAATACGCTCTTTTCCCCGATATCAGCTTTCCAGTCGTAATAATTAACGCCCAAGCGGATTTAGCTACTGCTATCACCACGGAACAGCAATTAACTAAACCCCTAGAAAATCCCCTTTTCTCTCTCCCCGGTTGTCGGGATGTGTCCTCGACTACTGCCCCCGGACAGTCAGTAATCAGCGTTTTCTTTAAAATTGGCACAAATTTAGACAAAGCCACCGCAGCAGTTAAACAGGCTATCTCGCAAATCCCTTTACCCTCTCAAGCTACTACAGAAGTTATCCCCGTTGATTTAAATGAGTCGGCAACAGTCACCTATTCGCTGGTGAGTGAGCAAAAAACCCTAGAAGAATTAAGCCAAATCGCCCAAGATAATTTAATTCCGCCCTTAAAAGCTCTCGAAGGTACGGCTAAAGTTAATTTACTCGGTCAAGGTACAGTTAGGGAAGATAATCCCCATAAAAGCTTAACCCGACCATTGCCCACGCTGGTGCGCTTTAATGGCCAAGAGGCGATCGCTGTGCAGGTAATCAAACAAGGTGCTGCCAATAGTCTCGATCTGGCCGCTCAAGCAGAAAAACTGGTTAAAGACATAGCACAAAAACTGCCCGATGTCAAGATAATTTTAGCTGAAACCCAAGCGGAATATATTCGCGCTGCCCTACAAGGCACGATCGATGATTTACTCTTGGCAGTTTTGCTGTCGGTGCTGGTGATCTGGATATTTTTAGGCAGTTTCGCCGCTACAATCATTTCTGCTCTGGTTATCCCCCTATCTCTTTTGGGGACTTCCATTATCATGGCCATCTATGGGTTTAATCTGGAAACCCTGACGCTACTGGCTCTCGCTTTGGTGATCGGCATTGTCGTGGATGATGCGATCGTTGATGTGGAGAATATTTCCCGTTTAATCGATGCGGGGGAAACCCCGAAAAATGCGGCACTCAAGGGGACAAGGGAGATCGGATTAGCTGTCACTGCTTCCACTTTAACCATTGTTGCCGTGTTCATACCCGTGGCTTTTATGGGGGGTGCGGTGGGACAGTTTTTCCAACCCTTCGGTTTAACTGTCTCGGCTGCGGTGATTTTTTCCCTGTTGGTCGCCCGAACTTTATCGCCAGTTTTGGCAGTATATTGGCTGAAACCGCAGTCACGGGCAAAAATGACGAAACAAAAGCGACCGATTGAAAACGCCTATCGACGGCTCTTAAACTGGTCATTGCGTCATCGTTTGCTGGTCATTGCTATCGCCCTAATTACCTTTTTTGCAGGTATTGCCCTGATTCCTTTTATTTCTAGGGGATTTATTCCCCGACTCGATCGCGGCGAGTTTAATCTGGTTTATACTTCTCCTTTGCCGAAAATAACACAAATTAGTCCTAATAAACCGACGGCTAAGAGTTCTAGCGATAGTTTCGCTTGGATTTCCCAGTTAGCGAGTTCTCCCGAAAGTTTTCTCCTGCGTCGCACTATCCGCGATGGCAGCAAATTAGAAGCGCCGATTTTACGGGATGGGGAAGTGGAATCGACTTTTCTGATCGCCGGTTTACGGGGTGAGCCGAATCGTGGCAAAATTCACGTTAAACTGAAGAGCGATCGTAAATCTCACACCAGTGCCGTGCAGCAACGGATTCGGCAAATTTTACCGACAATTAGAGGGGTGAATGTCAGTGTCGAGGACATTCCTTTTGTGCAGACGGAAGCGGAAAAGCCGATCCAAATTGCGATTAAAAGCGATAATTTGCAGCTATTGCGCGATAGTGCCGAGAAATTGCGGGTTGAGGCTGCTAAAATCGCTGGTTTAAAGGATATTTCCCTATCATCTAGATTAAATGAGCGGGGGGATTTTTTGGCGATCGAGCGTTTAAATGGTCAACAGGCGATTTTTCTCAGTGCTAATCTTAGTCCCGATTTAGGATTAGAAGATGCGGCGATTAAAATTGAAGGGATTCCTTTACCGGAAGGGATAACTTTACAGCGTTGGGGTACTTCTTCTCAAAGTAGCGATGTTTTGGGCAGTTTTGGTCGCACTTTAATCCTAGCGACAATTTTAATGTTAGGAGTTTTATTGTTATTATTCAGAAGACTGCTAGAAACTATCGTCATCGCTTTATGTTTACCGTTAGCGATTGTGGGGGCAATGTTGGGGTTATTGGTAACGGGTAGTGAGTTTAGTATGATTTCTCTGATCGGGTTTATCTTCCTCTTGGGACTACTCGATAAAAATGCTGTGTTATTGCTGGATTATACTAACCAATTGCGTCAACAGGGTTGGAGTCGGGAGGAAGCGGTTTTAGAAACGGGAATGATTAGGTTAAGACCGATTTTAATGACCACTTGTTCGACAATTTTAGGCATGATTCCGATCGCTTTGGGATTGGGTACTGGTGCGGAATTGCGGCAACCCATGGCGATGGTAATTGTGGGAGGTTTAGTCACTTCTTCCCTGTTGAGTTTAATTGTTGTGCCTGTGTTATATCTAAGTTTAGAGGATGTTTGGAACCAGATTAAAGCCGGTCAAAAGTAGCTAGTTTTACCGTTTTGGCTTCTGATTACTATAGAGTCGTTTAAATTCTTTTTGTTGTTGATTATGATCGACAATTGGCTCAGGATAACCACAACGATGTCTTTCTAAACGGGGGATTTTCCCGGTTACTAGATATTCCGTATCTACGGAAGCTAATTCCGGCAACCATTGACGAATATATTCCCCTTGCGGATCGAATTTTTGTGTCTGACTAGCGGGATTAAAAATTCTTAAAGGTTTCGGATCCATGCCACTAGAGGCACTCCACTGCCAACCACCATTATTAGCGGCTAAATCGCCATCAAAAAGTTTCTGCATGAAGTATTTTTCGCCTTTTTGCCAGTTAATAATTAAATCTTTGGTTAAAAAACTCGCCACGATCATGCGACAACGATTGTGCATCCATCCCGTTTCATTTAATTGTCGCATCGCCGCGTCAACGATCGGATAGCCGGTTTTTCCCTGGCACCAAGCTTGAAAATGTTCTTCGTTATCCTGCCAAGGAAAATGACGAAATTCTTTTCTATAAGCACCGACCGCCAATTCTGGGAAAAAATAGAGACAATGCTGGTAAAATTCCCGCCAAGCTAACTCTTGCTGCCAAGTGATAATACTATCTTTTGCTTCCTCGGCGCGGCAATTTTCTAATAACTCTAGGGTTGCCGTCCAAATTGTGCGAATGCCAATCGCCCCAAATTTTAAAGCGGCACTCAAGCGCGAGGTCCCATCGAAAGCGGGGAAGTTACGATCTTCTTGATAATTGTTAATAACCCCTTGACAAAATTCTTCTAATCTGCTATGGGCAGCCTTTTCTCCGGGGGTGAGGGGTAAGGGGTTTTGCCAAGTAAAACCTAAATTTTCTAGGGTTGGTAAGTTAATAGTTTCTGTGAGTTTCTCCCCCTCATTTTCGTCTAATCCTTGCAGGTTTTCTAGGGTTTTGGGGCTGGCTTTGGCTAATTGGCTCCAATTTTTCCAAAAAGGAGTATATACGGTGTAGGGACTTTTTGAGAGGGTGAGGACTTGCCCTGGAGCGTGGAGAAGTTGATCCCAGAAGGTTTCTACCTCAATTCCTTTTGTTTGTAAAGCGGCGATTACCTGTTGATCCCGTTGACGCGCGTAGGGTTCGATATCGAGGTTAAAAAAAACTGCTTTTGCCGATAAATTGCCGGCTAAATTGACGAGTGTTTGACTGGGGTTGCCGCAAATAATCAGTAATTGACTACCTTTTTGGCGATAATTTTTTTCTAATTCCTCTAGACAACCGAGGAGATAGGCAACTCTAGCAGGGGCGATATCATCCCTCTCTAAAATAGCGGGATCGAGGCAGAAAACCCCGATAATTTTCGGACTACGCTCCCTAGCTTTACTCAGTCCAATATTATCCGAGAGACGTAAATCGCGACGATGCCAGAAAAGGATTAGATTTGACATAAAGTAAGGTGATGAGAAGATTATCAGGGGCGAGATTATTGGGGTACAGTTAAGAGCAAATTCAAGTCAAAAATACTCTTTCTATAATTCTAGGACAGTGGATCAAGAATAATTATCTAATTTTACAATCTAGCTGTGATTGGCAGTTAATTTATTAACAAAATCTTGATGTTCTGGTGTCTCTAACCCTCGCTGTAAAATCAATAAAACTTTTCCTAAGTCGCCCATTAATAAAGCATTTTTATCTAGCCATAAACCGGGGAAGATTTGGGAGCGCATTATGCCCTCACTATCGGGTTCTAGTTTAATATATTCTCCTGCCTGTAGTCGAAACCAATCAATTTCTTGTTCATAAAACCGCCAGACTAGATATTCTTGGACTTGATTGCGACGGTAAACATTTAATTTTTGATGAACATCGTAGGAAGCACTGGAAGCGGCAATTTCGACAATTAATTCCGGCGCACCTTCTACATAATCATCTTGACTAATTGTTGATTGTCCTCCCTTGTCAATTCTTAATAGGGCATCCGGTTGGGGTTCGTTATCAATATCTAATCTCACGGTGGCATTATCACCTAATCTAACACCTGGAGTCGCCGCTTTATAGAGAGCTAACCATCCGATAATATTAGCATGAGGCTCGGCGTGACTTTCAAATCTGAGGGGAGATGCCATATAAACAATTCCTTCAATTAATTCCGCTTTTTTGAGATGGGGCATCCCTTGATAACGTCGTTCAAATTCCCATCGAGTTAATTTATCGCCGTTTTCTAGGGGAGGAATTGTTAAAGAAGCAGCTATTACTGGGGTAGTTGTCATAAGTTTTCTCTTTTCACCCGTCTTCTAGGTAAGTGTTTCTAATTAAATAGAAGATAGATTTTGCCCTTGATCCCCCCTGCCCCCCTTATTAAGGGGGGTGCCGATAGGCGGGGGGATCCCCCCTGCCCCCCTTATTAAGGGGGGTGCCGATAGGCGGGGGGATCCCCCCTTCCCCCCTTGATAAGGGGGGTGTCTGACAATTTTTAACACCTACCTACTTAGTTAATCTTTGCCCGCTATCGGATCAGGCTTTTTTACTGATCTTCCATTATTATAACACCCATCGGTAGGGTGTGTTAAAGCATCTCAACACACCCACAAAAATTAATTGTAAGTCAGCAAATAATCGATAAGTTTAGCCAACCTTACTTGCCCAATTCCTGTCACTCCTCGCTGTATATCTTCTACAGAATCAAAGGGCTTTTCTGAACGTTTTTTCAGAAAATCATTAACAGATGCAGGTGGAATTCCCGCTTTTTTAAGTTGATTAGCATCACAGCTATTCAAAAGCTCTAAAATCGATTTAGAAGGAGGAGAAGGAGGAGGAGAAGCAGAAGGAGGAGGAGAAATAATAATTTTTTCTTCCAGTCTTTTGATTTCTTTTTGGTACTCCTCTCGGATTGCTTGTAACTGGGTTTCTAATCGTTTTTCAAGATTATTCACCCTCAATTCTAGAGGATTATCTGTTTTTTCGGGCGTGGTAATTAACCCAGGAGAAGGAGATAATAACTTCATTTGCTGTAAAGCGATATTCTCCGCTTCTTTATCAACCACAAAAGCGTTAATAGTTTCTAGGCTGCGTTCTTTTTCTTTAGCAATTAAACAGGCATAATACTCTAAATTTCCCTCAATAATCTGGAAGCGTTCAAAGCCAATTTTTTTGAGAATGACAGGACGCATTAAGCCCTTCATTGCTACAATAAGATTAGCTAAGTTGTGTAAATCTGTTTCTGGAAAATAAGAACGCTCTTTAGTAGCTACCACGTCCTGTAAATCAATTAGTAAAAAATCCCACATTTATTTAACTCCTATTTTAGCTAAAACTTCGATTGCTAAGGCTTCAAATTCTGCTGCTGATACTCCCGCATCGCCTTGATTTTCGGCATAATCCATTATAGATTGGGGAGCAGGAATTTCTAAATCTCCCACAGTAACGTATTGATTTATACAGCGAGATAAAGGCATTCTTTCCGAGATAGTCGATTCCATCAAAGGTAAACCATATTTGTCTGGAATCACTTGTTTTTGTCTGGGAAAATTAAATCTTAAGTATTGAGCATGGGTGGAAATTTTGGAAGGTAAAACGCCTAAAATTTTTAGGGGTTCTTTACCTAAATTTTCACGACTTTCGTTAATTGCTTCCTTGATAAAACTTTTTACACTATTTAAACCTTGATTAGAAAATGGTTTAAGATCTGATGGAATAATCAGATAGTCGGAAGCAATTAAACCAGCTTGAGCATAAAAATCTAAGGATGGCGGTGTGTCAATAATAACAAAGTCATAATCATCTCTAACTTTATCTAATTTTTTAGATAATCTTGTGTTAGAGGTTCCGTATCTGGTTAGGGTAGTTTGTTTTTCAATTAAGCTAATATGAGCGGGAATTACATCAATTTCTGGATGATTAAATCCCTGAGATTTTCTGACAACAGTTGGCACAAAAGTTATCTCTCCATCATTGAGCAAATGAAAGACATTTTTATCTTTTAAATCATCGTCATCATCGAATTGAAACTTAATTAAACCAACGGCAAAGGTACTATTAGCTTGAGCATCAATATCAATTAATAAAACTCGCTTGCCTTTTTTACTCAAGGCTGCCGCTAGATTGGTAGCGACGGTGGTTTTACCAACACCACCTTTATGATGATAAATTGCGATGGTTTTCATGGGATTTTTGTTGTTGATTGTTGGAGAATTAAGCGGTGGAATACCCAGGGATAAAGTTTCGTAGCCAATCAGAGATTTTAACTGTTCTAAGTGAGAGGCAATTTCTAACCCAGAACATCTAAAAACTAAATAAATTTTATCGGGTTTTCTTCGATAAAGTTGAATCTCATCACCATTGGTTAATAATCCCCACTGCACTTTAAAGTAGTCGAGATAATAACCTAAACGGTGACGATGATTGATGAGCTTTTCTCTGGGGTTTTTAGCCTCGACAATTAGACAGTGAGAGGGTAAAAACTGCTTTTTGTTGATAGGTTTTTG
This sequence comes from Microcystis sp. LE19-41.2A, assembly GCF_027530405.1. Lineage (NCBI taxonomy): Bacteria > Bacillati > Cyanobacteriota > Cyanophyceae > Chroococcales > Microcystaceae > Microcystis > Microcystis sp. LE19-41.2A. Next base: position 7,589 of record NZ_JAPZQJ010000236.1, read on the forward strand.
AGCGGAAACAAGGAAATCTAAGCGTACTTTACCGAAGCTAACTTGTTGATACCAATGTTCGGCATTGTAGCCTAGTTTGGGGAGTAAATACTGGACAATTAATTTACTCTCCACTTCCCTTTCGTTATGACAATGGTGAGGGTTGAAAGTCACACATTTGAGGAAATAAGTAGTTGGACAAAAGTAAAGTTAACTGTGGGGTAAGGAGTCAGGAGTCAGGAGTCAGGAGTCAGGAGCCGGTCGTCAGTAAGAATTGCGGCAATTTACATTTCTTAAGATAGACAACAGAATTTATGTCCGACTACTTACCAGTTTAATCCTAATTTTTTGGCTACTTCCTCGGCTGAAACCCCCTTTTCTCCTATTTCAGTCCGTCTTAGAGAGTCAAGAACTTGTTGCTTAACTTCAGGTTTCACTTCTTTGTCTTGGTCAGGATCGAGTAAGATAGATTGGATAGTTTCGGCAACAGTTTCTTGAATGAGGAGCTTGAGTTCCTCAACGGTTAGCTCTTTAACTTGCATATTTTTAACTAGGAGAGAAGAATAAACTACTCCTATTGTGGCACTAAATTGGCTATTTGGATCTTCTCGACCTTGTGTGATCATCAATGCTTTGTCTCGTGCCAAGGTAGAACCTCTGGAAATGCGTTGCCAGGGAGACCCTAGCAACGAGGTGATAGTTGTTTAATAAGCGAAAGGAAAAAACAAACCCCCTCAAGATTGATTGAAGGGGCATTTATGGTATTTTTAGAGGCAATTTAGCCTACTTTTGTGGTTTCTTTTTCAGTGGATTGAGAGGACTTTAGTTTGCGCTTGATGGTTGAAGCTGCACCGAGAGTGCCGAGGGCGAGGAGGCTGAGGGTTGAGGTGGGTTCGGGGACTGGCTTCAAGATTGATGGTTCTCCAGCTACTGAAAAACCAGAGATACTTGATGTAACACCTGTGAGGGCATTGGATAGAACAGATGCACCTGTGGTCAGATCGACGGCATACAGCATATTATCATTGCCAAAAGCAGTGTTAGGGCAGCCGATATAGGTAGTGCCGCTGGCAGGGTCTCTTCCTAAAGCAGCAATTACCCCGCAATTAGTACCAGTTGCACCGATAGTCGTGAACAGCCCACTGGCTATATTTACCGTCCCCAACACATCTGGAGATCCGTCCATAAGTGCTAATCCATAAAGCGTACCATCAAAAAATTGTAGGCCAGAAACGTCGCGTCCCGCAGCACCAAAGCTTCCTACTAAGGTAGCTGCCGCAGTTCCCTTATTGACGATATATAGATTGTCACCACTACCATCAGCAACATACATATCACCGCTAACAGGATCAATAGTCATGTCACCTTCCTGCAAGTTGAACCCAAGCAGTCCTACCAGAGTAGAATATCCAGTCGTAGGATTAAGTGTCCAAAGACGGCTGTTCGGTTCTTCACTGATGGCGTAAATAGTACTATCGACATCTACAACTAGGCCAATCATACGAATCTGTCCGGTCGGGCCGATTAAAGTAGCTGTCCCGGTGTTAGTGTCAATTGAATACAAGTTGCTATTAAAATTCGACCAATCTGTACCGAGAAGAGATGCCTTAGCATCTTTTGCTGAAACTAGCAACAGCAGTGGGGTTAGCGCACTGTAAGCTAGTAGCCGTTTGATTGCTTTCATACTCGAAATTCCCCCAATAGACGTGGATCGTGAGAACAGTGGGTTGAGTCAAGCGACAGCCTAACCCAACAGCAAAGGCGAATAGCAAAACAGTACACATCCCCCCCCCACAACTGTATCAAAAGCTACAATTTAATAAATCTTTACATTCCTCTCGCCAACTAGCGATCGAGATTTTGGGGTTTTTGGGGACTTCAAGAGCTTGGAATTGTACAATAAGGTTGTACAAGTCTTCCCTAAAAATCATGTTAAGCAAAGAAACCACTTACTCTCAAACACAGTATTTTATCAACTGTAGATATCTCGGCGATGTCCAACCTTGTGGATGGTAAGCCGCTTTGCTTCGGGTGCAAAAGAATAGATAATTCTATAGTCACCGACTCGAAGCTTGAAAAGACCACTCAAATTAGCACTTAAAGCTTGAGGACTAACATTTTCAAAATTATCCGACAACCAGCGAACTTTCCGCAAAATTCGCTCTTGAATGATAGGAGCGAGTGCTTCTAAATCAGCGATTGCTTCGCGGCTAAATTCTACCAAGTAAGCCATTAAGTAGTTGGACAAAAGTAAAGTTAACTGTGGGGTAAGGAGTCAGGAGTCAGGAGTCGGTCGTCAGTAAGAATTGCGGCAATTTACATTTCTTAAGATAGACAACAGAATTTATGTCCGACTACTTACACAATCAATTCTAGAGCTTGCCAACGGCTAATAGAGTTAATTTTGGCCGCTAACTGGTCCCTGTGTCAATCGACTTTTTTTATTAGCGGCAAAACCGATTTAACCACGTTTAGGAGCCTTGGCATCATCTCCGGACGACCAGCTATTGTTCTGACGTTGCCCAAAACCAGAGACTTCCTACCCCACCATGAAGATAGGCTAAGACGCATTTTAACCGCCTATCCTTGAGATTGGCTAAATCTACCCAAATCCCTTTACTGTTGCCTGTTGCCTGTTGCCTCATCTCAACAAGCAATTTAAATTCGCGGGCAGCTTAACTGCTAGATTAGCTGACCAATGTTGTTTAGCTGTTAATTTTTGTAAAAAAAACATCGTCTGTATCCTATTGTACAGCTAGACTAAAAATATCTAGAAAAAGCAGTTAGATCGGCAAGAGGGAAAAGGTAAAAACCCTGACTGGGAGATGAGGGGTAAATACGCAAATAATCCTAAATTACCGCTCTAAGATTGGCTTTACCGACAGCAAGAGACCAGATTAATCAGGCAAATATCGTCAAATAAACTAATCAATATAGCTTCTTAGGTGTCTGGGAGTGAAAAAAGACAGAGAACGGAGTTTTTCTAGTTTCTATAACTGCACTAATCAGAGACCTGGAACTTAGCTCTAAACCGACAACTAAATTATCAGGAGAATTGGGGTTATGCCGACTCTACACACGCTGACCAATGATAGTATCTCTTGTCCCTTGCCCGATCGCGTGGAGAACGTCAATTTCCACTACGAATTAGAAAATCAATTTCATCCCACCTACGGCCTCGAAAACCTAGGCATGAAAAATCTCGGTCGCGTTTATCGCAATCTTTCCGTACCGCAATTAGTCGAACAGGCGATCGAACGTCATGAGGGCGTTTTAGCCGATAATGGGGCTTTAGTGGTGGAAACGGGTAAATATACCGGTCGTTCCCCCAAAGATAAATTCATTGTCAAAGAAGCCAATAGCGAAAAGGAAATCGACTGGAATCAGCATAATGCCCCGATTAGCGAGGAAAAATTCCAGCAGTTATACCGAAAAGTCCTCGCCTATGTACAGGGAAAAGACCTATATATCTTCGATGGTTACGTCGGGTCCGATCCTAATTGTCGCTTTGGCGTGCGCGTTGTCACCGAAATCGCCTATCATAACCTCTTTGCCCATCAGTTATTCCTCCGGCCCAGTGCGATCGAACTAGCTGCCCATGAAACTGATTTTACCGTGATTGCCCTGCCGGGGTTACAGGGAGATCCCGAGGATGACGACCTGAACAGCGAAGCCTTTATCGTCCTCAACCTGGCAAAAAAAATCGTTCTCATCGGTGGCACTCGCTACGCTGGCGAAATCAAAAAATCCGTCTTCTCGATGATGAACTACCTGATGACCAAACAAGGGGTTTTACCGATGCACGGTGCCGCTAACATGGATAAACACGGTCATACGGCCCTCTTTTTCGGTCTCTCCGGTACGGGTAAAACCACCCTTTCCGCCGATCCTAAACGCAGCCTCATCGGTGATGATGAACACGGTTGGTCAGAAGACGGCATTTTTAACTTTGAAGGCGGTTGTTATGCTAAAACCATCCGTTTAAGTGCCGAATACGAACCCCAAATCTGGGCGGCGATTCAATTTGGCACTATTCTCGAAAACGTGATCCTTTCCCCCGATAATCGCCTTCCCGACTACGATGATGGACGTTTGACCGAAAACACCCGCGCCGCCTATCCCCTGCGTTATATCCCTAATTGTGCCGTATCTGGCATGGGAACCCACCCGAAAACTATTATCTTCTTAACTGCCGATGCTTTTGGGGTACTGCCACCAATCGCCAAATTAACCACGAACCAGGCGATGTATCATTTCCTCTCCGGCTATACTAGCAAATTAGCGGGAACGGAACGGGGAATCACCGCCCCACAGGTGACTTTTTCCAGTTGTTTCGGTCAATGTTTCTTCCCCCTCTCACCCCTCGTCTATGCCAAAATGTTAGGGGAACGTTTAGAACAACACCCCGAAACCTCCGTTTATCTGATTAATACTGGTTGGTCCGGCGGTCCCTACGGAGTCGGCGATCGCATTTCGATCAAACACACCCGTGCTATGGTTTCCGCCGCTTTAAATGGCGATTTAGAGGAAGTAGTTTTCCATCCTCATCCCATCTTTCAAGTTCTCGTCCCCGAAATTGTCCCCGGAGTTCCCAAAAAAATCCTCGACCCGCGACAAGCATGGCAAGATGGCGAATCCTACGACCTACAGGCGCGAGAATTAGCCCATCGTTTCGTGGAAAATTTCCGTCAATTTACCACTGCCTCCCAAGAAATCATTGCAGCCGGTCCAATTTGGGAATAACAGCATCAAGGAATCGGTTTTAACGAAGGCAGTATTCAGGAGTCAGTATTCAGGAGTCAGTATTCAGGAGTCAGGAGTCAGTATTCAGGAGTCAGTATTCAGGAGTCAGGAGTCAGGAGTCAGTATTCAGGAGTCAGTATTCAGTATTCAGGAGTCAGTATTCAGCTTCTGAAGGCAAGAGGCAACAGGCAAGAGGCAAAAGACAGAATCTGACAATTCTCCTACCTAAAAAGAAGGTTAGAAACTAAGCACATCAAAGCTTTTAGCTTAACCAATTAGGTCTTAGATTCGGCCCTTGTTGTCAGATGTGAGTTTTCAGTTCACTGTTTACTGTTTACTGAAAAAAGGCTCCCCACTTCCCCACTTCCCCACTTCCCCCTCTCCGGTGCTTCCTACACCCTTCTATTGCCCATAGCTTGTCCGGCGAGATAACCAGTGGTCCAAGCGCTTTGAAAATTAAATCCCCCCGTGACTGCATCGATATCTAGTACCTCCCCGGCAAAATATAACCCCGGACAGATTTTACTTTCCATAGTTTTAAAATCCACTTCCTGAAGATTCACTCCCCCAGAGGTGACAAATTCCTCCTTAAACACCCCTTTTCCTTTGATTTGATATTCCCCTTGCTGTAATTCAATCATTAATCGATTGAGAGTATTTTTAGATAATTCGGCCCAGGGAGTTTCCGAGTTAACAGTCAAGTAACTTAATAAACTCTGCCAAAGACGCTTAGGTAACTGCTCAAAGGGACAATAATTAAAAAGTTTTCTTTTGGGATATTCACTTTTAGTTTGTAAGATAATTTCTCGCAATTTTTCAGGATGATAATCCCCCAACCAATTAATGATTAAAGGCATTCGGTAATGATGCTCGTGAAGTAACCGCGCCCCCCAAGCAGAAAGTTTTAAAATAGCCGGTCCACTGACTCCCCAATGGGTAATTAACAAGGGTCCGATTTGTTCTAATTTGCTTCCCCCAAGACGAACTCGCACTTTATCCACAGCAACCCCTAACAAATCTTTCAGACGAGGATCGGCAATTTGAAAGGTAAATAAAGAAGGGACAGGAGAGACTAGAGAATGACCTAAATCTTGAGCGGTGCGATAACCAAAAGGACTACTTCCCGTAGCAATTAAAAGCTTATCTGCCCTAATTTGCTCCTCTCTTTTTAATTCAATCAAAAAACTTTCTTCCTGTTTTTTTACCGATTTAACTGGGGAATTTAGCCTTAAATTAACCCCAGCAAAAGTCGCACTTTCCCGCAGACAATTAAGAATAGTTTCAGAATTATCGGTGCTGGGAAACATTCGCCCATCCGCTTCTGTTTTTAGTTTTACCCCCCGCAATTCAAACCATTTAATAGTATCTTGGGGTTGAAACCGACTAAAAGCTCCCCGTAGTGCTTTGCCACCGTGAGGATAATAATTAACCAATTGGGAAACATCAAAACAATGATGGGTGACATTACAGCGTCCCCCTCCCGAAATCCGCACTTTCGCAAGAGGTTCTTTTGCCGCTTCTAGGATAGTAACGCCAGCTTTTGGGTTAGATTCTGCCGCTTTAATTGCGCCAAAAAATCCCGCTGCCCCGCCACCAATTACGACTATTTGAGTCATATAAGTAAGTGGTTATAATTAAATTGAAGATAGATTTTGTCTTTGATCCCCCCTTAATCCCCCCTTGATAAGGGGGGTGCCGATCCCCCCTTAATCCCCCCTTGATAAGGGGGGTGCCGATCCCCCCTTAATCCCCCCTTGATAAGGGGGGTGCCGATCCCCCCTGCCCCCC
>NZ_JAPZQJ010000432.1:0-24830 GCF_027530405.1 Microcystis sp. LE19-41.2A
CAGAGGATTAAAGATTAGTTATTGTGACTAACTCTTTTGGTTAGAACAAGATAAACTTGAGAATCTTCGGTCAAATTTATTGACTCAAAATCAGCTATACTTAATTTAAATGAAACAGCCCTACCTTGATAAGGGGGGTGCCGATCCCCCCTTAGTCCCCCCTTGATAAGGGGGGTGCCGATCCCCCCTTAGTCCCCCCTTGATAAGGGGGGCATCTGATAACTTTTAACGCCTACCTACTCATATTAGAATCAGTAATTAATTGGCATCCTAGCGGAAACAAATGATTATCGACTTACCCGATCGAGAAGCTACTGTCAATTTAGGGGAAAAACTGGGGCAAACCTTGGCCTCTGGCAGTGTAATTTTATTAAAAGGCGATTTGGGAGCGGGAAAAACCACCTTAGTACAGGGAATTGGCTTAGGATTAGGCATTCAAGAGCCTATAGCTAGTCCTACCTTCACCCTCGTCAACGAATATAACGAAGGCCGCCTTCCTTTGTATCATTTGGATTTGTATCGTTTGCAGGGTCAAGATATCGAGGCGCTGTACCTAGAAAATTATTGGCAGGGAATCGAGGTAGATTTAGGGATAGTGGCGATCGAATGGTCGGAACGTTTAACTTTTTTGCCAGAAAATTATCTAGAGATTACTTTACTCGATCGAGGCGAGCAAGGACGACGAGCGCTGCTCAATTTTGTCGGTGGGGACGAAAAAAATAGCGACCCCACAGGAATCGCCATCAGCACTTGACTTTTGAAGCAATCAAACTTTAGCGGTAACTTTCCACTTATTCTCTAACTCGTCTTTCTTCTAAAGTTTCTTCAAAGAAACTATTGTAGAGGAAACCCGCCGCCACGGCCCCAACAATGGGAGCAATCCAGAATAACCATAATTGACCAACGAGAGCTATATTACCGCATAAAAGAGCAACACCGGTACTACGAGCGGGGTTAACGGAGGTATTGGTCACGGGAATGCTAATTAAGTGAATTAAGGTCAATCCTAAACCAATAGCGATGGGAGCAAAACCGGCCGGAGCGCGTCGATCGGTAGAGCCTAAAATGATGATTAAGAACATGAAGGTCAAGACCACTTCCGTGACCAAAGCGGCGAATAAACTGTAACCACCGGGAGAATGTTCTCCGTAACCATTGGTGGCCAGAGGGTTACTGCCTCCCAGAGCGAAACTGGGTTGACCACTAGCAATAATGTAGATAATTACTGCCGCTAAAATCGCCCCTAAAACTTGAGCGATGATGTAGGGAAGTAGTTCCGAACCGGGGAAGCGTTTACCTGCCCAGAGACCGAAGGAAACGGCGGGATTAAAATGTCCCCCCGAAATATGCCCTAAAGCGTAGGCAAGAGTGAGGACGGTTAAACCGAAGGCGAGGGAGACACCCACAAAAGAAATCCCCAGATGGATATTAAAATCAGCACCATCTACGACACTCTTGGCTTTACCCACAAATACTGCCGCTAAAACAGCACTACCGCAACCGCCGAGAACGAGCCAAAACGTCCCGATGAACTCTGCTAGATACTTTTTCATCTCTATATCAAGGTTGAATGATTTTGCTTTTAGGTTATCTCCCATCAGACCGGATTAAACTGTTATAAGATATTAAAAAATAGTTATTTTTTACCTTCAATTTGCCGTTCTCATGGGGAAACTATCAGCTTTTTAGGGATATAATAGTAAAAAAATCGGGAATTTCTGATAATTTCACACTTTCTTTAGATTTACTTCTATCTTGATGTCTGATGGATTTTGGCAGTGTCTGACCCTTTCCGCCGAGTGCTAATTATGAGATGATCGATGCAGGAAGAAAAAGCGATATTTAATATCAACAATACTTTTTATCGACCGGAGAGTAAAATCGTCCGAGATTTAGGAGTTTTAGGGGCGGCAATTGCCCAAAAAGAGCGGGGCAGTTTGATAGAGCCACACACTCTAACCTAGATAGGTTATACTAAGATTGTACGCACATCGCAGTTATCTCGTTACAGCGTTAAGTATTGCCCATGATTTCCCCACCAGTTAATTCTCTTCCTGAAAATTTACCTTTAAATGACAGCAATTGGTCGTGGGAAGAATTTGAAGCCTTTTGCCACGATCTAATTTCTAAATTCAGAACAACCAAGACGGCAAATCGCTATGGAAGCAAAGGCGATTTTCAACGAGGTATTGATATTATTGCGGAGCAGACGGATGGTACTTGTTGGGTTTTTCAGTGTAAAAGATATAAAAATTTTCGCCCAGATCATGTAAGAACAGCTATTGAAAAGGCTACCTACAAGGCAGATAGATACATATTGTTATTAAGCTGTGAGGCTAGTTATAAGGTTATAGACGAAATCAAAAAACATCCTAATTGGGAATGCTGGGATCTACGGGATATTTCTATCAAAGTTAGAGAATTAAACCCAGATATTTCCCGCAATTTGGTGACAACCCATTTTGGACAAGATTGGCGCAATCGCTTTTTAGGTTTATCAGGACTAGAAACCTTTGTTTCGTCAGAAACATTTTTTCAAACCTTATTAGATACCAAGCGTTTATTTCATCATTGTTGGACATTTGTTGGTAGGAAATCAATCCTCGAAAAATTACATCGATTTATAGATTCTGATGATCAAAAAATCGCTATTTTTACAGGTATTGGCGGAAGTGGCAAGTCAAAACTGCTTTATCACTTTGCGAAAGAATTCGAGCAACATCACCGCGATTGGGAGCTACGATTTGTGATGAACGAATCAATCACAGTGGAGAGCCTTGATGAATTACTAACCCAGCCTAATTACGCTATTATTATCGATGACGCTCATCGAGAAAAAAATTTATCTAATTTGTTTAATTATATTAAGCAGCGATCTAAAAATCAGAAATTCAAATTGATTTTTTCATCTCGACCTCAAGGATTAGATTTTCTACAATCAAGCTTAACAGATTCTGATTTTGACCAAAACGACATTACAAAGCTAGGTAATCTAGAGCCTTTAAATTATGACGAAATTAAAGAATTAGCCCAACAATCCTTAGGAAAAAAATACGAAGATTCCGCACCACTATTAGCCCAAATAACTCAGGATTGTCCTTTAATAACAGTTATTGCTGGTCAATTAGTCGCTCAAGATAAAATTCATCCAAGGTTACTAGAACAAAATGATAAATTTCGTGAGTCTGTTCTGAATAAATTTCAGCAAGAGAGCCTGGGAAAAATAAGCGATCGCATCCCTTCAGATAAATGTCAAAAGATATTACAGTTGATTTCTGCTATGGCTCCTATTCCTATTCCACAAGAAAATAGTGAGTTTTATCAAATAGCCTCTCAATATCTTAAGATCGAACAATTTCAACTAAAGCAGTATATTGGTATTTTGTTGGAAAATACGGGGATTCTGGTACGAACACGAAACAAAATACGAATTACACCAGATATCTTATCAGATCATATTCTAGTTACGGCTTGTTGGCAGACCTTTCCTACGAATTATATACAAGAAATTTTTAAATTATTGACATCGCCTTCTATTTCTGAATTATTTTATAACTTTTTAGATAACGTTTCTGAATTAGATTGGCGTATTCGTCAAGTTAACAAATCGGAAACTGGGTTACTCGATGAAGTTTGGAATACTATCGAAGAACAATACCAAAAATGGTCTAATCGAGATCGATGTTATTTTCTAGGCAATTTAAACCAGGTTGCTTACTATCAACCTAAACAAGTTCTTAAGTTGATTAAAATTGCGCTCAGTAATAAAGGAGATGCTGAGGAAGTTAATAGTTTGCGTCTGAAAACAATTCCGCGCCTTCTTGGGATGGTGGGTCGTACAATTGACTATCTGCCTGATTGTTGCAATCTACTTTGGGAAATTGGTAAACAAGATAATCGAGCTTTGAATCTATATCCCGATCATGCTCTGCTAATTTTGCAAGACTTTGCGAAATATGAAAAAAGCAATGGACTAGAAACACAACAAATTATTGTTGATGCGGTATCTCGATGGTTGACCAGAATCGATAATGATAATTACTATTTTTTAGCCTTAAATATTCTGGATGAAATTTTTAAAAAAGAGTTTGAATATCGATATACAGAGAACCTAACAATTCAGATTCAAATCCATCTTCTCAATCCTGAATTTGCGCCCACGATTCGTAGCCAAGCACTAAAATTAATCGAAAAATGTTTAGAATTAGATACAAAAATAATTATCAGAGCCTTACAAAGTTTGGAAAATGCTCTTAGAGAACCTCAAACTCGTAGCGGCGATAGAAACGAAGAACTTTGCGAAAAATGGGTATCCGAGCAGTTAACTATTTTAGAAATTATCGAGAAATTAGTTAAGACTAACCATGACCCGATTATACATTTAAAAGTGGTCAATATACTAGATTGGCACATACATCAGGGCTATTCACAAAAAGTCAGAGAAAAAGCTTTACATATTACCCAATGTATTCCCGATACAGATGATCTGCGATTGGTGGGTTTCATGATTGACCATGAATCTTTAGATTGGTTAATAAATAATAAAGGTCAATTTGATTTATTCAATCGTGATTGGTATAGCCAAATATGTGAGAGAGTAAAAGCGATAGCAGAAGAATATTGCCAAGAAATATTTTTACAAAAATACAAATCGTCTCAAGCTATTGTACAAAAAATTAATCAGAAATGCTTGGAGGTAGAGGCGGCCAGTCAATGCAAAGATCGTTATTATTTGAAATATCCTTTTTTAGATTGTTTAGTTCGAAAAATTGAAAGACAAACACTGGTTGAAATCTGTGAAGCAATCTTAGAAAATCCTAGTTCTCCAATAGCGAATTACTTTGGTTTTTTCTGTAGCCACCTTAGACGGAATGATTTAGATACTGCCATTCATCTAATTCAACTAGCTATCGATAATGGTTCGGTTCCGATTCTTTTATCGATTGCTACAAGCTACTATTTCTGGCCTGAGAGTTTACGAGATGAAGATGTTTCTATACTATCAAGTCTATTATCTAGTGATAACCTTACTATCAAAGGTGATACTATCAATTCTATCGGTAGAATAGCCAGTCAAAAACCAGATTTAATGAAACCACTTATTTTAAATGTTGATATTGAAAATAATCTCGAACTAGCTAAACGCTTATATGGTAAAATCGGAACTACTCACGGTCTTCCCTCAGATTATTTGTCTAATAATGAAGTGGAATTACTATTGAAGAAGCTTGTAACAATTCCAGAAATCAGTGATTATGAAATTGAAAGTTTTTTAGCTATGGCGTTTAAACATAATCCTCTCGCCGTGATTCAGTTTCTTCTCGATCGTATTCGCTATAGAAACGTTAATGCTCTCCATAACTATACCCCGATCCCCTATCAAGATGCTTATAAATTTTTTGTATCCCTCCCAGAGCCAGAAATTTATTCTCATATACTTCGACAAGTAAGGGATAAAATATTTGATGGAGAATGCGAGCGTTATTTTATAGCAATTTTATTTCACGCTCTCTCAATGGTTAAAAACGGTGAATCTAGCAAATCATCTTATTATAAAGATGATAATTTGACATTTTCTTCAACGAGCTTAGAAATTCTGAATGAGTGGATTAATTCAGAAGATGCGGAAAAAATTCGAGGAGCCAGCTGTTTGCTTTTAGAAGCTCCCCGTTCATTAATTCTCGAACAAGTAGATTTTATATCCAATCTAGCTTCTAAAGCCTATGAAATTAGTCGGGATTGCTTTCTATCCGTACTACAAAACTTACCCGGAGTATCCTGGACTGGTGTGATATGGGCAACTCCGCAACAACCGATTCCCGAACTAATTCAGTTCAAAGATGACTGTTTAAAAATTGCCGAGACATTTCCTCCACTTTCCGCTAGTCGTAGGTGTTACGAGGAACTAGCTAAAGTTTTCCAGAAAACAAACGATGCTTTTTCCAATCCTGATATCGATGAATGAGTGAACAACACACCGCAGTAATAATACTAAATCTTGTTTAAAGGGGATAGGAAAGTGGAGAACACTGGATCAGGGAGTGGGGAGCGGGTTTTTAAAGTTCGATTAGGAGTTAATCATGCTATTAAAAGCGGATTTGCTATTAATCGTGAAAAGAAAAAAAGAAGCGATCGAGTGCTAATTATGAGATGAGCGATGCAGGAAGAAAAAGCGATATTTAATATCAACAATACTTTTTATCGACCGGAGAGTAAAATCGTCCGAGATTTAGGAGTTTTAGGGGCGGCAATTGCCCAAAAAGAGCGGGGAAGTTTGCGCGTTTTAGAGGTAATGAGCGGCTCTGGTGTGCGAGCGCTCAGGTATTGGTTAGAAAGTGGTGCGGATTGGCTGTGGGTTAATGATGGTAATCCAGAAATTCAGCCAACTTTAGCCGCTAATTTAGAGAGTTTATTACAACAGAAACAAGGGAAAATAACCTATAAATCTGCTCAAGAAGTTCTCCTAGAATGTTATCTTAAAAAAGACCATTACGATCTAGTTGATATTGATGCTTTTGGTTCCCCTGCATCTCTGTTTAGTGCTATTCCTTTAGCCACTAAAATCGGTGGTTTAATTTATCTAACTAATACCGATGGACGGACGCTGACGGGTCATAATCTAGAAAATAGTTTAGCTGATTATGGAGCCTCTGCTCGCAATCATCCAGCTGCCCACGAACAGGGATTAAGATTAATTATCGCTGGTTTGCAATTAGAATCGGCCCGATTAGGTTTAGGAATTACGCCGGTTTTTTCCTTCTTTTTTGGTCAAAGTTATCGGGTGATGGTGCGGTTAACGGCTAATAGACAATTAAATAGTCATAACTACGGTTTTCTCGGTTATTGTCATAGCTGCGGGGAATATCAATCAGTGCCTTGGCCGAAGTTAGGCAAGATAGTTTGTTCTGGGGACGGGCAACCTTTAACTTTAACCGGACCCTTGTGGTTAGGCAGTTTACACGATCGCTTGTATCTAGAAAAAATGGCAGATTTAGCCGATCAATGGCAGTGGAAAAAGGTAGTTAAATTGTTAGAAATAATGAGGGAAGAGAACGATTTTCCTCCCTATTTTTATAGCTTTCGGGAAATTGGTAGAAGGGGGAAATTAGATTTACCCAAAAGGGAAGATTTAATTGCAGCTCTCTTAGAACAAGGTTATCGAGCCGCTGCCACCCATATTAACCCGCAAGCACTGAAAACTAATGCTTCTTTAGCCCAATGTATCGCACTGCTCAAGGACTAATTAATTAAGGATTGCTGAATAAATCTAAAAACCTTGTTGGATAATATCTTTAGGCTTGTTTAAAATCAAAAAGTGCCAGCTCTTGCAGTGATCAGGGGGGAAAAAGTACTTGAATTTTACCCCCGATCACTCCAATGGTAGGCACTTTTTGCGGGAAAAAAAGTCTAAAAGCCTTATCCAACAAGGTTTTTATATTTATTCAGCCAGCCCTATTTAGCGATCGAGGTAGCTACATTAGGACTATTGGGGTTAATATCAATAGTCCGGGTTGCGGGAATAACGATTAAGTCTAAATCTTCCATTGGGATAGCACCAAGCAATACTTGATCCCCCATTACCAAAGCACCGACGAAACCGATGCGGTTTTTGAAACGAATTTCGATCGGTCCAACGTAGGGAACCAGTTGACGGGAACCATCGGCTAAAATTACCTCCTTGCGATCGATTTCAGTTAATTTTAACTGAATTTGAATATGTGCAGGAATGCAGAGATGCAAGGCTCCCGTATCAGCCAAGGCTGGGGTTTCTAGAGGCGATAGGGAACGATCAACGGGGTTACTAAGTTGTATTTTGGCTGAAACTAAACCCATTTTATCCTGTTGAGGTGGTCTATTAATTAGATTATACTAAATCCGTTGAGCATAGGCTACTTATCAGGACAGGCAACAGGCAAAAGGAGGAATAAATAATCAGTTTTTAATAACTGGATTTAGTATTATAACCTCCTTAAACTGCTCCCCAAAAAGGCAAAAGCTGCCTAGTCCGCACCCTAGAAAATCTCAAAAAAAATCGACCTAGCGAGTTTTTCTTCTGCATTAGCAAAGCCTAAGTCTTCAAAAATGTTTCCCGAACTAATAGTATATTCTGTCATAATTATTTATCTTCTTTTCGATAATTATTTTTGTTGCGCTTTTTTAAATTTTTCGAGTATATCATTTAAGTACCTAAGCAAAATTAACTACACATTTCGATAAAGCTTTTGCCTCTTGCCTATTGCCTCTTGCCTGTCTTCACTAGGAAATTTATTTTGCATGACTACTTATGACTTTTTCTCCATCTAATCCCTCTCCATTATCTAATTCGGCTATGGCAACGTCAATTTTTTGACGAGTTTCTTCTACCCATTGTAAGTAATCTTGATCGAGGATTTCTAGCAAGTAAAAAGGGGTATCTATGACTTGTTCTGAATTATTAAATCTGCCACTTTTTAACTGTTTTTGGATAAATTGTTCTTGATTGGGTTTTAGTTGAATATTCATGATGACTTTTGTAAGGTTAAGGGTTAAGTCGAGTGTCCTGTTTCATTTTACTACAAGGATTAGCTAAAATAGGTTAGTTGAGGTGCATTACATAACATTAACGCCCCTTCCGAGATCGGCGATCGCTCCTTGTTTGAGTTGGTCAATGAGAGCATTATCTCGTTCCCAGCTTCTACCTGAATATTGCTTTAAGGCAGAGCCTTGAAACAAGGGAAATGAGTAGGTAGGGTGCGTTAGGAGCGCAACAATATTATTTAATTTACATTAATTACATACGCGACGTAACGCACCAATATTATACTAAATCCGTTGAGTAACCCACAGAAAACCGGTTTCTCCGAGAAACCCGTTTTCTACTCATGCACTCATGCAAAAAGGGGAATAAATAATCAGTAGATCGTAGGTTGGGTTGAACGATAGTGAAACCCAACACTTTTAAATAATTGGGTTGGGTTGAGGAACGAAACCCAACCTACGGCTCAAAAAAAAAAATCGACCCGCCGCTAGGCGGGAAAAAGAGAAAAAGGGTAAAAAGGGTAAAAAGGGAAAAAGGGTTACAGAGTCCTCCCAGCACCGCACACCACCCGAAAACCGTAGTTGACGTCGCCGTTGGGGAAGAAGCTGTTGCGGAAAGCGGAACGGCAGAAAGCAGGATTGAAGAACCAAGAACCGCCCCGCAATGGAGAACGATTATCATTACCATTTTTTATCCAAGCACTGCCATCCTTTGGTGCATTCTCATAGCTATCATGCCAATTGTCCTCGCACCACTCCCAAACATTGCCAATCATGTCATAGAGTCCCCAAGCATTGGGCCTTTTCTGACCCACAGGATGAGTTGTCTTCTGAGAATTTCCGTCATACCAAGCGTAATCTCCTAACTGATTGGCATCATCACCGAAATAATAGCGAGTGGTTGTCCCCGCACGACAAGCATATTCCCATTCCGCTTCCGTCGGTAGGCGATAGGTTTTGCCAGTTATTTGACTCAATTTCTGACAAAAGGCTTGAGCGTCCTCCCAACTAACACTTTCTACCGGATTTTGGGGATTGTTTTTAAGATAAGAGGGATTTGTTCCCATTACTGCTTGATATTGTGCCTGAGTCACTGGATATTTGCCAATCGCAAAACTGTTGACTTTAACTGGGTGTTGAGGCTTTTCATAGCTTTTAGCATCGGGATCACTTTCAGGAGAACCCATGAGAAATTTACCTGCTGGTAAGCTCACCATCTCCATTGTGACTCGATTGGGTAGTTTTTCGGTAAATGGAGTAGGTGAAGCAATTAGGGGTATTGGTGAAACAGGCTTTTTGACTGCTGCCGGTGCTGGTGGAGGTGACGGGGGAGAATTCCATCCCACAGGTTGTAAGGCATTTAAAACCTGTTGTGCTGTCCATCTTTGTTTTCTATCTTTTTGCAAACACCCTTCAATAATCGGTTTAAACTCTTTCGGTAAACTGGGGATTTGTAGCTCACAATTCATCACCTTTGCCATTAACTGGTGAATATCATTATTAAACTTATAGGGAAGTTGATTAGTCGTCATTTCGATTAACATAATACCCAATGACCACAGATCCCAAGCTGAGGAAATATCCCCCCTAAAGGCTTCGGGAGGCATATAAATAATTGTACCGCTATTGTGGACGGTTTGAGTGTGGCTTTTGTTATTTAAGGTTCTAATTAAGCCAAAATATGCTAACTTGTATTGTTGATTAACCTTGAGGATATTACCCGGTTTTAAATCTCGATGGACTTTATTTTGTCCATGAAGATAATTTAAGCCCTGGGCGACTTGAGCAGTAATATTTTTAATCTCATCCGCTGACAAACCGCCTTTGGCAATGTGATTTTCTAGGCTACCCTGTGCCAATTCCATCACTAAATAAAGCATCTCCGTATTGAAAAAAGTAAATTCCCCCACCGAATAAGCCTTAATTAAATTAGAATGTTCTAACTTTCTGGCATTTGTTAATTCAATTAATTTATCATCGCTACTTTCTGGGATAACTTTAATGGCAACTTCTTAGACCGATGTATTTCTGACCATTTCACTAGCATGAAATACACCCCCAAAACCACCCGCACCGAGAAACTTATTAAGACGATAGGGGCCTATTTGTTGCCCTTCTAACATCTTCATCATTTGGTCTAGCATAATAATAACTCCTGAATTAGCCAATTTTTACGTTGTGTAACTATCCTATTAAGTGAGTGGTTATAATTATTAAATTGAAGATAGATTGTGCCTTTGATCCCCCCTTGATAAGGGGGGCGCGGATCCCCCCTTAATCCCCCCTTGATAAGGGGGGCGCGGATCCCCCCTTAATCCCCCCTTGATAAGGGGGGCGCGGATCCCCCCTTTCACTAGCATGAAATACACCACCAAAACCACCCGCACCAAGAAACTTATTAAGACGATAAGAGTTTATTTGTTGCCCTTCTAACATCTTCATCATTTGTTCTAGCATAATAAATAATAACTCCTGAATTAGCCAATTTTATTGATAGTAGGGTTAATTGATAGTAGGGTTAATTGATATAGCGTTTCCTGTTCGCAAGAGGTACACTATCGATGTTGAAAAGCTTAATTAGCAAAGGTTTAAGTGTGCCACACAGGTGTGAGAACCGCTATAGTAGGGTTGATTCATGAATCAACCCTACCATGTCGGGGGTTTAGGGGGTCTTGCCTCTTGCCTCTTCTCAACAAGCAATGTAAATTACGAACAGCTTACTAAGAGCTAATTTCACGACCGAGGTGGGCAAGCTTATCTAGAACAGATTGAAGCAAAGATCGCCGCTGCTCGACGACAATATCTAAGTTAGCCAACATATACTTTACGTCTTTGTAAGCATTGTCCAGCAAGGCTAGTAATAATTCGCGATCGCTGACAATCTCTTTTTCTGATGGGGTGCGGGTCCGTTGGGGTAATAAGTCCGCTGGTGGAGAAGGAGGGAAGGGCGATCGCTCGGACTCTAGCTGTTGAATGGTTTGTTGTAAATTTTCAATCACCCCATACATTTCCATCGGGTCAAAAACCCTTAACAGACTGGTTTGTGTGACAATGCCCAACCCCCGACCCCAGTTCCAAGAAACCACCAAACGCCCCACCCGCCGTTTTTGCATTTCCTGATGGGCCGTCCACAGGGAATCCTCGGGGCTGAGGAGAAATAAGGGCGTACTCATCACCGTCTGGGCCCTAGTTTTGTGCAGATCGATTTGAACTGCTTGAAACTGGACAAGATCTCGCTCTGTCACAATACCAACAGGGTAGTCATTGTCTTCGGAATTTCTCTGGGTGATCACCACACAACTGACACGATGTTCAGCCATTAACTGGGCCAATTGCAAGACTGTGGCGGTGAGTGGGGCCTGTACCACTTGACTGGTCATCACATCGGATACGCGACGAAACCGCAACAGATTGGCCGGACGCAATATCTGGCGAATACTTTCATGGGAGATCACCCCGATTAAGTGTCCTTGGTCATCCACAATCGGCAAATGGCGAATGCGGTAGCGCCGAAACAAAAACAGGGCAGCAAAAATGTCTTGAGCAGATTGCTGGGGCAACGTGATCAGGGGATGTACCATCACATCGGCAACGGTTGTCTCGGACAGGTTAATCCCTTGGGCGGTGAGTCGCACCACATCCCGTTCTGTCAAAATTCCTAATAACTCTTGTCCTTGCACCACCAGCAGACAGCTAACACGCGCTTCTCCGGCCGGAGCAGCTAGAGGGGATAGGTCATCGGTGAGCAAACACAGACGACTATGGGCCTGACCGATCATGGCGATCGCATCTGCCAGGGAAGTGGTTGGCGGCACCGTCAAGGGCTGGCGATTGATCGCTTTTTCCAGATCGGGGGCCCAACTCAGAGGTGTATCAAAGGACATCAGCACCATCCCGCAATCGCAAAGGCCAAGATAGACAGAACAGCCACTGGGCAAAGAACCCAGACTCTCAGAGTTGCTAAAACCCGTTCTAAAACTATCTCAAAGTGTAGCGTCATTTAACTTTTTCCTAAAAGATGTAACGTTTTGTTACAATTTTTATTAAACTCGTAAAGATTTTAGACCCACTTCGGTGTATCATAGAGGGATGTAACAGGTTAAAGCCTGAAGCTTTTCATTTAGGGGTTATTCAGCCTCTAATGGTTTCAGGAGCGGCATCACCAGACGCTGGGGTGAGTACTTCCGGGTTCTGGTCGGCCTGAAGGGTTACTCCGGAAATTCTGGACACCTTTCCATAAAGTCGATCCAGCACCCGCTTTACGGAAATACGCTGCCATGGTTGACCGCGTTTGGTGGTGTAGCCCTGTTCATTAAGCCAATCGGCGATCTTCTGCAAGGATTTCCCTGATTTGTGATGACGGCGAATCAGTTCAATGACCCGGCACTCTTCCGGATCATCCACTAATTCCCCATCGATCGATCGTTGTCCAAAGGCAGGGGAGCCGTAGCCCGCATAACCACCGTTGCTTGCTTTTGCTTGTCTGCCTTGTTCTAGCCGCTCCCAGGCAGATAAATCGTTTGAAGGGGTCGCTGTCATAGGGGATGTCAATGCAATAACTTGCAAAACCATATTATCGCAACTTAACGTCGCAAATTTGTTTTGATTGGGGGCAGCCGATGACGACTTAGAAAGTAAAACCCGCGCATGAGCAGGGACTAGATGTCACCATCGATGTCTGGGACGACCAAACTATAGACGATACCCCCGGGAGGCGGACAAAGTTAAAGGGTCAAAGGCCAAGCATTTTTAGATGAGGAGCGGGTCAAGGCTGGATTTCTATTGTAAAACGCAGCGATCAGAGAATTTGTCCTAAGTTACACAAAATCAATTTGGAGATATAAACATGGGTACGGCTACATTTATTCAAGATGAAACTGAATTCGATTCCCTCTTAAAGAGTGAATCCCTGTTGGTGGTAGATTGCACGGCAACCTGGTGTGGACCTTGCAAACTGGTGGCACCGTTGATCGATCGATTGGCCGATGACTATCGCGATCGCGCCAAAGTCTTCAAACTTGACCTGGACAGTAACAAACCCGTAGCCAAACGCTTTGGGATTAGAAGTATTCCGGCTGTCATGGTATTTAAACAGGGGAAATTGATAGAAACATTAGTTGGGGTTAAACCCTATGAAGAATTTACCGCTGCAGTAGAACGACAATTATAGTCTTCCACTCTGGACAAACGTCCGACCTTAACCCTTTCCTTCTCACACCACTATTCAATTTTGAGGTATGGCGATGAACAAGCTTATAGAAATCCGGTGTCCCAACTGTGGCAGCGTAGCTCAACGGCTCTTGAGCGATCGCCTGCCCGCAGGATATAAGTGTCCGGCCCGGCAAGTTGCTCAGACGGAATGCCCAGTGTGTGATTATTTCATCGCCATGTGTTGGCAAAATGGCGCTGTGCTGGAGGCCTATGCTCCCGGCATTCAGGGGAACACAGCTGCGGCTGTGCCGCCCCAAACCCAACCAGCGATCGCCCATTGGTCTTTGTCATCTGTGTTCAAAGTGGCACTCAGCCCACAAGAGTCTAGGAAATTGCTATCGGGACAACCCTAGTCAACTTTTGCGTTT
Organism: Microcystis sp. LE19-41.2A; assembly: GCF_027530405.1. Lineage (NCBI taxonomy): Bacteria > Bacillati > Cyanobacteriota > Cyanophyceae > Chroococcales > Microcystaceae > Microcystis > Microcystis sp. LE19-41.2A. The sequence continues at coordinate 14,097 of NZ_JAPZQJ010000432.1, forward strand.
ATACCAGTTCTTTAATTTAACAACACCATCCAACTCCTATGCTACAAGCTCAAGAAATTATGACCCAAAACGTTGTCACCATTCGTGGTTCGGCAACGGTTGCCGATGCCGTGAAATTGATGAAAGAAAAAAAACTGCGGGGTTTGATTGTCGAACCGCGCCATGAACAGGACCCCTATGGAATTGTCACCGAAACCGACATCGTTTACAAAGTGGCGGCCTTTGGCCACGATCCTAAAACTATGCGGGTTTACGAAATTATGGCCAAGCCCTGTGTGGTCGTCAATCCCGAACTGGGGGTGGAATATGTAGCCCGGTTATTTGCTCAAACCCGCATTCGCCGCGCCCCGGTGATTCAGGGCAAAACTTTGCTGGGCATTATTTCTGTCAGTGATATTCTCTTCAAGAGCGATTTTGTCGAAAAGCCCAAGCGGTTGTTCATTGAAGATGAAATTGAAGCGGCCCGGGAAGACGCGCGGGCAATTTGTGCGGCCAAGGGTGAAATCTCTCCCGATTGCGCCGCAGCCTGGGATGTGGTGGAGGAACTCCAAGCCGAAGCCTCCCATCAACGGGTCAAAAAACAGGGGACTAACTCACTTCAGTCCTACTGCGAAGCCAATCCCGATGCCTTAGAGTGCCGCATTTATGAGGATTAAATCTTGGAGGAATGTAAAGATTTATTAAAATGTAACATAGGCTACAGCTTTACTTAGTTTAGTGTGTACTGTTTCGCTGTCCTCCTTCTGTCTTGGGTTGGCCTGTTGCTTCACCTAGCTGCGAGGGGGGACTCACTAAGTTCTTTGTCCCCTTTCTCCTGTAACAGTTCTTGATGGGTTTGTCTGAGTTTAGCCTGATTGATAATGATAGCGAGCTTGTAAAAAATAAACCTTATTTCCTGTGACTTTATAAACCAAACGATGCTCTAAGTCGATCCGTCGTGACCAAGTGTCGGCAGCAATATACTTAAGAGGTTCGGGTTTACCCAATCCTGTAAACGGATCGCCATCCAAAATATCTGCTACTAAGTCTAAGATTTTATCGCCTTTTTTCGGTTCGTTCCGATACCACCAAGCTAAATCTGCTTTGAAATCAGGACTAAAAACGGGCAAATAATCATGAATAGGATTGTTTTTAGGTTTATCTGGCTTATTTTCTCTTTTAGGACTCAATTCCTAACTCCTCTTTCAATTCAGCTAATGTTTGAGGAGTTGCATCTTCTGTCTGGGTCCATGCTAAAGAGCGAAATAAGCGTTGGGCATTTTCTGGAGATCGCAATAAATAAACACACTCTAATAAACTGGAAAGCTCATCTTCAGCAATTAAGGCCACATTTTTCTGATTGCGACGCTTAATGACGATAATTTGAGATTCGTCACACACCTGATCTAAGAGACTCGCTAAATTCATTCTCGCCTGAGAGTAGGTGGTTTCTTTGCTTAACATGATTTTTAGGGGATACTTGTACGACCTTATTGTACAAGTCCAAGCTCTTGAACTCCCCAAAAACCCCAAAATCTGAAGGGAGGAGAATGTAAAGATTTATGAAATTGTAGCTTAGGCTACAGCTTAGTTTAGTTTTGTGTGTACTCTATTGTCGTACAGCTTTGGTGTTGGGTTGGGCTGTTCCTTAGCCAAACCTAGAAAAGCTAATAGTTCCACCGATTCAGGGAGATGAACTGATTGGCTGGAGGGATATTAAGCTGTTGACTATCTGAATTGCTCGTTAAGACTGCAAGGGAGAAGGGAGCAGGGAGAGAAAGTTCGAGCATTTGTACTAAAAATTCCAATACGCAGTTTAAATTCAGTACAGCTTATCCCCAGTCTATCAGCTAGTTGGTGCGGGACGGGATTTTCTGAATCTACAACCTACAGAAGCCGCTATCTTATTTCCACAATAAGTTCCTTTCCTAAAGCTTTGACGTATTTTTCTAAAGTAGAAATACCGACAGATTCCACATTCTCTTCTAGGTTGAAAACCGTTGCTTTATCCCAATTTAACTTACGCGCTAATTCTTCCTGAGTCAGTCCAGCTTCTTCTCTTGCCTGTGATAAGATAACTCCCAGCTTGAAACTGAGATAACCAGACTCGAAGCCTTGGCAAAATTGACTGTCAGTTTGTTTTCTCCTGTTAATATATTGTTCTACATCACTCATCGTCGAATCTCCTGTTCAAGTAGTCTCGTTTTCGTTGCTCTGCCAAATTAATCTCTTGGGATGGTGTTTTTTGAGTCTTTTTAGCAAATCCGTTCGTTAAAATAATTAAATCACTTTCTCCAAAAAAGCCCAGCAGACGGAATATATTATTGCCAATCTGAACCCTCACTTCCCAAATATCATCAGTATTGACTAATTTTTTCAGGTATTGACTCGGGACAGAATCTAACTCCTGAATTAAGCGTAACACCCACAACACTTTTTGAGCTTGTTTTCCAGACAGAGAATTTAAAAAATCTTCAACGGGGCTGGCTCCTGACTGGGTACGATAAAAAACAATCTCCTTCATATAATAATCAGTTTAAGAAAACATTTCAATATTTTAGTGATGCCATTTCATTTGGATTGTAGTGATTCCATATCGCCAGTCATTGGTTGTGCATTATCTTACATCTTCATTCAATAAGTAGTCGTGCCAAATAAATTTCCTAGTGAAGATGGGCACTCATGCAAGAGGTGGTTAGATATGTGGTAAGGATTCAGGTGCCTCAAATGCAGTCACAGAGCGGCTTCTCAAATCTCAGAACTCGCTAAACTAACAGTTTCATTCTCAATAAGCACGAAAATTAAGCCTTTCAGCGTTTCTTAATGAGAATGAGGATTTGGCCATAATTCGCCTAAATGCTTACACAGCATGGGTTTGACTGCTTTTTGTATGACCTGAATCCTTACGATATGTGTAATTAATTTTGCTTAGGTACTTAACATTGTCAGAGTTGTGCAAGTGTCGGAATATTTTTCCCTGCCAAAACCGAACGAATGACACTAATTATAACAAAATAGAGAATCCGCAGCTCTCTTAGGTTTGGTGGGTAAAATGTATTCTGAGATACAGTCTTGGGGCAGTGAGTGGAACTAACCACAGAGACACAAAGGACACAGAGATCGATCACCACTATATAAGTTAAACTTATCACACAAAGAATAACAGAGCCAATCCGCTTCAACAACTTCGAGACAGAGATGAACGCAAAGACGAATCCGACAGACCGCGCCACAATAACTCAAGGAAGACGATAGTTCGTCTGAGAAGCAGTAAAACAGCGGAAAACACCTGAGACTCCCTGCTCTGTCAACCCCTAAGCTAGGGAGAGAAATATAAAGATTTATTAAATTGTAGCTTTTGATACATTTGTGGGGGGGGGAGTGTGTATTGTTCTACTATCCGCCTTTGGTGTTGGGTTGGGTTGTTGCTTCACCTAGCTGCGAGGGGGCGAACACTTATGTACTGAGTAGCGAATGGTGATGAAAAAAGGATTTTTCAGATGGCTACCAATTTTAGCCTTAACTACAGCTTTATCTTCTAACTTCTATCAGAATCACGATGATATTGCTCAAGCCCGTAATTTGAGACGTGTAAGCAATGGTTTTGCTTTCGAGATTCAGAATTGTAATAAAGACAATAATTCTGTAGTTTGTACTTTTATGGTTGCAAACTTAGGGGAAGTCAGAGATCTTACTTTTTATCCCCAATACTCTATCATCATTGATTCTACCGGCAAGCAATTGACGGGATCGGAGGGACGTATTGGAGGAATAGGTCGTGATCTAGTATATATGAGAGATATGCCTTCTAGAGTCCCCATTAACGGAAAAATTCTCTTTAAAGGAAATTTGCCCGGAAGAATCGTTTATCTGCGATTAGTAGGTTCTAATTTCTCAGTTGAATGGAGGTAATATATTACCTCGGTTAACTGTTAACTGTTCACTGAATAAAGACTCGTAGGTTGGGCTGACGCAAGGAAACCCAACAACTTCCTGGAATATTTTCACAATTTTTGTTGGGTTTCGCCTTTTGAGCCGATGGGTAATACCAGAGCAATAATGATAGCTCAACCCAACCTACGGCTCGATTAATTAACAAACTGATTCAGGAATGATAGTTATGGCAATCAGAATCAAACTTTGGGCAGATTATGGAAGTTACCCACTTTGGGGAGTAGATGAAATTGATAACATTGCTCCTGAAGAATTACCATTAAGTCAAGCAACCATTCAACGTTTAAACCCATGGCAGGATACTTACGATAAGACTTTAAATCAAGACTATCCACCTTGATCAGATTTTCCTAATCAGCAAGCTGAAATGGATTTTAAACAAGAAGGAATTAGTTTATGGAAACAGTTATGTCTTGAACTGGCAGCAGATTATGAAGTTTTCTACCAAAATGAAGGTCAATTGTTCAGACATCCTAAGGAAATAACCAAAAAATCTACAGTACAAAAAATAACAGTTTGAGTATCATCACCTTCGGCTCCGGCGCAGCTTCAACCATCAAGCGCCAACTAAAACCCTCTTAATCCACCAAAAAAGAAACCACAAAAGTTGGCTAAATTGCTTCTAAAAATACCATAAATGCCCCTTGATTCAATCTTGAGGGGGTTTTGTTTTTTTATATCTCTTTTTTGGCAATAGATGCTATAATAGAGGGTCACTCTTTAAGATTGCTTGCTTGATCGTGGACTTTGAGATTATCAGCGATATCACGAATATCGAGATTATTGCCACAGGAACAGGAATTCGTAATCGGGAACGGTTGCAAAAACAGTATGGCAAAGGTAAATGGAGAAAATTAAAGGGCATAGCCCAAGTTCAGCTTCCCAATGGTATAGTAAGGTTAGCTGAAGTCCATTGGTATGAAGCTCATGGCATCGGCAAAAAAGAATTTAAGCTCAAGTTACCGTTTCTAGATTGACCATGAAAATAGAGTCATCTCCAACAAATAAGTTCGCAGTTTGTCTCAATAATGAAGGCTACGAAGCTTCACTAGAGGTGGGCAAAATATACCGCGTTATCCCTGATGAGACAGCAGAAATAAACAGTCTAATTCGGGTTATTGATGAAAGTGGTGAAGATTACGCTTTTTCTGTGAATCGGTTTCATGCTATTGAGTTACCAAAGCCAATAGAAGAGGCTTTATTATCAGTTGCCAACTAAAACCCTCTCAATCCACTGAAAAAGAAACCACAAAAGTAGGCTAAATTGCCTCTAAAAATACCATCGATGTCCCTTCATTCAATCTTGAGAGGGTTTATTTTTGGCATCTATTAATACTTCTAAAAATTGTCAAACTTATTAATGATGTCTTGAATTTGCTGCGCTGGGATGTCTGTTTGGTCAGATTTGGTATAGATGAGGAGCATCAAAACACAACCATTGTCTTTAAGTTGATAGATAACACGATAGCCGCTACTTTTGCCCTTTTGAATATCGCTGTTTTTGAGGCGAACTTTAAAGACAGTGTAGCCTATTCCTGGTATTTGATCGCCGATGAATTTGCCTATCTGAAGGTCATCAATTAGAGGTTGTAGGTCAGTACGAATGCTCCGATAGCGTTTGGCGAGGGTGCGAAGTCGATCCTTGAATTCATCAGAGAAAAGGAGCTTAATAGAGGGAATTTCTTCAGTCATCTATGCCATCCCAGAGTTCAGAGATGGGATGTACTTTGCCTTCTTTAGCTTGCTGAAGAGAAATACAAAGACTGGTGAGGATGAGTTCTTTTGGTTCGTCGTCAGGGTCAGTGGGTGGAGTGAGGATATTACGCGATACTAGCAATTGGTAGAAATCATCGAGTGCCATTCCCGTTAGTTCGGCTGCTTGTTCAAATTTAAGGCGTTGCTGCTGATAAAGCATGACAGCGATTTCCGTGAGCATTTGAGCTTCAGTCATTTGTACTGTTTGCAGAAGTTTAGAGGGAAGGATGAGGTTCATAGAGGTTTCATTAAGTGGCAGTAACTTCATTGTATCGCCATGAAAAGGAAACCACAAAAGTAGGCTAAATTGTTTCTAAAAATACCATAAATACCCCTTCAATCAATCTTGAGGGGGTTTATTTTTTTGCCCGTGTTTCCACATATTCTCGCAGGGCGCGATTAATACTGGTCTGATACCCCTCCTCTTGTGTGGCCTGGGTTTTGAACCAGTCTATCAGGTCAGCATCAAGGCTTAGAGTTATCTGCTGTTTGAGCGGACGATAGAATACACCACGCCGCGCCCTGCTCCAATCTCCCGTAGCCTCTGGGATCAGATCTGTGCGGATAGGCTCTTGTGATGCGGCTAGAGCGTCAATTTCAGCCTGTATCTCTGGCGGTACTGGATTACAATCTCCCTTCTTCATAAGCCCTCCTTTCATGGGCTGTTGCCCTGCGTGCGCTAATAATTCGTCCCGTTTCCTCTCCGGTCACTGAATCAGACTCCGGCCAAGTATGCACCACAAATACAGTCAGTTTACCGATCAGTCCGATAGTCTGCCAGCGTTCTTCCTCTGGGTATGGATCAAGACGGCTGACAGCGAGAGAATCGGCAAAAACATATTGAGCGGCTTCAAAGCTCAAGCCGTGATCGCGCTTGTTTGTCCGATTTTTGTTGTCGTCCCATGTCCACTTCAATTTTACTCTCCAAATGTAGCTATAGCGTTTCCTGTTCGCAAGAGGTACACTATCGATGTTGAAAAGCTTAATTAGCAAAGGTTTAAGTGTGCCACACAGGTGTGAGAACCGCTATATATTATAGTTACTACATTAATTTTTATCAACATTGTATTTGCGCTAACGCAATCGCAATAAAATTTACCCCTGTCGGGATCATAACATTATCCAGATATAATGCCAGTATAACTACCGATTTAGCAGCAATAGCAAGCTAAACAAATTACTCATCATCAAAAGATAACAGTTCGAGCGGTATGTGTTAATTATCATCCCTTTCGGCTTCGGCGCAGCTTCAACCCTCAAGCGCCAACTAAAACACTCTAAATCAACAAAAAAAGAAACCACAAAAGTTGGCTAAATTGCCTCTAAAATACCATAAATGCCCCTTCATTCAATCTTGAGTAGGTTTATTTTTTTGCCTTCCTCCCTCAAAAAATTCTCAGGGACACTAGAAAATAACTAAAAACTCTGCTGGAGTAATAATTGGAATCCCTTGATAAGTATTGAGAATTAAAAGCTCCTTATCGCCTGTTATGATGTATTGTGCCATTCCAGATACAGCTAATTCTAAGAATTTATTATCATCTAAATCGGAACAAACTCTCGTTTCATGCCATATATCAACAAATAAGCTCCTATTTTTAAGAGACGACAAGAAATCTAACCTATCATCTTTTTCTAAATATTTGTCAAATTTATTTTTACTTATTCTCGTTGCCAATTCTTGATAAGTTGCCTCGCTCTGGAGAATAGTAAATTGACTGACTGCTATATTGATTACTTTTTTGGGTGTTCCTAGGGGATTTAGTAAAGCACTAATAAAAACATTTGTATCTATAACAACTCGATTAGGATTCATCTACTAATAGTTCTGTTAGTTTATCTTCTGTCAAACCTTTAGCTTGAGCTTTTTTGCCGACTTTATCCATAATTGAGATAAGACTTTCTGAATTTTCCTCAATCGTCAGATTAACTTCTTGTTCAGGAGAAAGACCTAACTGAGCGATTAGTGTAGGAATCTCCGATACCTTAATATTTTTGAGAACTTGTTTCATGGCTTAACTAGGTAACTAGGTGTATCTTCAACTTTTATTGTACTCTATTTAATCACATTTAACAGTGTTCCTCAAATCGTCCTCGACCTCTTCGCCACAACTTCAACCCTCAAACATAAACTAAAACCCTCTAAATCCATCAAAAAAGAAACCACAAAAATAGGCTAAATTGCCTCTAAAAATACCATAAATGCCCCTTCATTCAGTTAGTCTAGAGTGCGGAACGGCAGCCAGTGGAGAAATGAAGTCAAATCCCGTCATACTTTATCTTTATTTCTGACTGGCTGCCTAGACAAATCAGAAAGTAAAAGTCGTGCGGATAGTACCGATAACTAAGGTGGAATTGTTGTTATTAGAGTTAGGAGAAGTAATCACGATTACCCCCGGAGTAAGGGCGATATTATCGGTGAGTTTCCACTCATAAAATCCTTCGATATGAAAGGAAGTATCGGGATCATTAGTGGCACTGCCATCATTTAATCTAATACTAGAACTAGATACCCAGGGCTGCATACCAACAATAATACCCGCCGTATTTCCTTCCTTAAATAAATCAGGAAAAGCCAAAGTTACCGCCCAATTCCAGATATCTAAATCCCCGCGTTCTAGTTGTCCATCTAAGGTGCTAAGAGTGATAGCTTTTGTATAGCCACCCCAACCACCGAGGACAAAACCATCGACAATTCGCCAAGTAAATTGTAAACCCAAACTATTATTAATTGTCGGCACAGCCTCCCCGAATAGTTCTTCGGTGAAAAATCGGAAATTCGAGTGCTGGCTTCCCGTTCCCGTATCTAATTGGTTATAACCATGAAGGTAGGATAAAGCAATGCCAAAATTCTCGTTAGGAACATAACCCAGCTGCCCTAGGGCAGTATAGGAACCGTTAAATAAACCCGCACCCGGGTTAGGATCGTTAGCATCCCCGGCAAGATAACCGGCGCTGAATTGCAAAGCCCCATAATTACCCTGTAAACCGAGTCCAGTTTGTCCGGGGGCAAAATAAAGGGGATTGCGAGTACCAAAAGCGGAAAGCGCCCCACTAGCACCATCTCCATCCAAAAAGTTGAGGGTATTGGTAAAGTCATCTTTAGCACCTCCCGTCGCTTCTAACCAGAGTTGGATATTTTCCGTTAGGGGGAAACTGTAGTTTAAAACTTCTAGCAATAAATCGTTGCCGTCCGGTTGGGTAAAGGCTAAGGTGCTTTCAAAAGTTCCCGTAGTATCGGCTAAATCGGCAATATTTCCCGTTGCTAGACGGGTATAGAGTAAATCTTTGCCTGTGAAGCTAGTATTTAATTCTAAACGGGCCCGATAACCAAAAGCTGGCACTTGGGGAATCCCTTCACCACCGTTTTTTTCTCCTGTGGCTACCCCATATAATGCCATCACCACTTCCCCGGTTAATTTAGTGGTGGTGGAAAATTGATTATTTTCCAGAAAAGCGACTCGATTTTCTAAGTTATCAACCCTAGCACCCAATGCCGCTAATTCTGTCTCGAATTCCCTGACTAATCGCTTGATTTTGTCTAGATCTTCTTTTAATACCGCTACTCCTTCTTGAATCAATCTTTCTAGGGTATTTAAGCAAGCATTCAACCCGGCGGCAAATTCCCAACGAGTTAAAGCGCGTTCACCGCGAAAAGTGCGGTCAGGATAACCTACTATACAACCATACCTCTCCACGAGACTTCTTAAGGCCTCAAAAGCCCAGGCAGTGGGAGAAACATCCCGCAATTGATTGACACTTGTTACCTGTGCCATGGGGTTACTAGAGAGGTTTTCGAGACTATTAGCCAGTACCGGACCAGAAAAACCCAGTAATATGGCTGCTGTTAGGAAATTTTGCTTGATTTTCATTGCTGTCTCTCACACCTATAAGAATGATTATTGTTCTCAGTATAATCAGGTTAGCAAACTTTTTTCAGTCTGGCACTGTTGCAAATATTTTTCAAGTGTTACTCCAGATAAAATCTGAATTATCTAGCATTTCTTGGTTCAAATAAATCTTAAATGATAATAAAAACAATAGGTAAATAATTTTATTTTTCCTAAAAACAAGATAGAGACGCTGCTGACAGCATCTCTAAATGATTATTTTTGGTTCAATTGAGGATAAAAAAGAGGTAACTAGCGTAATTCAGCGTTAAACTCGTTAAAAGAGCGTCTTTTTAACTCTAGCGATTGCGATCGAGGCAAAAGCTCAAAAACCTTTCTTAAGACATCATCCACATCTTCATATTTAACATTGCCCAAACCATCATAAACCACTTTACCTTGTTGGTCTAAAACCACCGTTTGGGGAACCCCACCGCGATAATAGTAACCCGGTTCATCGGCACGATAGGAAGACTTTAAGGGGATAGAATCGACACTTACGGGGATAATACTGGCGGCGCGACCGTAAAACTCTTGAAAACGGGAGACAATCGCCGCAAATTGCTTACAATCGCTACTATCATCCAAATAATAGACAATAATAGCTGGAATTTTCCGTTGAAAAGTTTCCGCTAAATTTAAACGCGGTGGCACGAGGGAACCATTACCCGCATAGACCACAAAAATATTACCATCGAGGCGATCATCATCGATCCCCGCATAGGCGCTAGGGGTTAGCCAAGGAGAGAAACTCGTCAGAGCAACAATGAGAAAGACAAGACAGATCTGAAGACGCAGCCGATAACGAGATTTCATGATCAACAGGGTTAGAATATTAAGACAATTTTTAGTTTGACATACCCCACGCCTTAAACAGACGTGGATTCTTCTAGCATCACTGCTGTGAATTTCTGGCTCAACGAGTCCACTTGAATTAGATTCCTGGCGAAATCCCACCCAGAGGTGGTTCTCTCCCCAGACTTTCGCTCCCTTACAGAAGCCTGTTTTCGGGGGCCCCTACGATACAGTTCAAAACCTCTAAAATAATTGGTTTCTCTGGTACTTGACGCTTAGAGCTTTTACCTATAGGAGCATTCCCCTATAGAACCCCATAACTCTAGTTTTCAAGGTGCGTTCATCCTGCGATGACTGGGTT
>NZ_JAPZQJ010000362.1:0-1286 GCF_027530405.1 Microcystis sp. LE19-41.2A
TTCGTTCGTGGAGAGCTTTATTGTAAACTAATCTTACACAGCCCAATGTGCGCCGCAATAGCGACTCTTGTGTTGGTGTGGGGTAAAATCGAAACGAATAGGCTTTTTCCATATCCCGCATTCTAGCATATATCGTGTAAACGATGCTCATATTTAACAGCAAAGCCAACCTAAAACGGCGGGGTTTCAGACCCAAAATTTTCGATGAGAGCGATATGAACTAAGCTAATCGGCTTCGCTGAGATTAGCGTTTCCAAAACTAATCTCGCAGATTTTGCGCTTTTGACGCTTCCTTTGGCAGACTTACCGTTTGAGCCTAAATCCTGTTATAATAGGGTAAATAAAAACAATGAGATAAAATGCCCAAGAAAGCTTACTTAGCCGAACATCTAAGTTCAGAGGAACTGAAAGATAGATACAGAAGCAGTCAAGACTCAGTAGAAACAAGAAGATGGCACTTATTGTGGAAAATATCGTTAGGATGGACAATCAAAAATGCTGCAGTAGCTGTAGGATTAGATTATCAATATAGTTTTAGAATTCTCAAAAGATATAATGAATTAGGAGAAGAAGGAGTTAAAAATCTCAAGAAAAAAAGTGTGGAACATCGGAGAGGAAAAGAACCTTTATTGAAGGAAGAACAATTGCAAAAATTAAAAGAAGAACTGAAAAAACGTCCTGCCGATGGAGGAATCTGGACAGGTCCGAAGGTGGCTAGATGGATAGAAAAGGAAACGGGACGAGAAAAAGTTTGGAATCAAAGGGGATGGGATTACTTAAAAAAAGTGCAGATATTCTTGTCAAAAACCGAGACCAAAACATAAAAAGGGAGACCCAGTTAAACCAGAAAAATTTAAGCAGAATTTACCAGTAAAAGTCCAATAATTAAGAGATAAATTTACCAATTCTCAGATAGAAGTCAAAAACTTTAAGTTGCCGAGGGAATCATGCTCGATTTTCTACTTTGCTTATTCGCCAAAATTACAGCCAGCCGAGAGATTGTGGTCTCTAGTAGATGAACCCCTGGTTAATGAGCATTTTGAAACGATTGAAGCAATGGAAGAAACAATGACTAATGAAATTAAAAACTTGACTAACTAGGGTCTGCTGAAAAAGTTTTTCCTAGGGGCAGGGTGTAGGGTGTGGGGTGTGGGGTGTGGGGTTTTACCCATTTTCATCGGGTAAATTACCTAATTTTCAGGGAAAAAGTCCAGGGATTTTCCCCCCGACCACTCCCATATCTGGTACTTTTTGATTGACAAAAAGTCTAAAAGTCTTACCCAACA
>NZ_JAPZQJ010000028.1:0-13220 GCF_027530405.1 Microcystis sp. LE19-41.2A
TAACTTTAAACTCTAAGACAAACATTTTACGCAGGGGGGACTTAGACAAAATCAGTATAGCACAATAAAAGTTAAGTTAACAAGATATAGTTTAAAAAGCCGTCCTAAAAGGACGGGGCTTTAACCCAAAATTTCGGTAAGCGATCGTCAGATTCCAAGTAGGCTAGAGGCCCAGATGACTCAAGAGCGTGGGTTTTGGGTAATGTTCCAATTTTGCGTCCTTGAGCGACTCCCAGAACTCGCAAACCTTCTCTGGCCATGGACTGGATCTGTTCGGCAAGCTCCTGTTGTTGAATCGGGCTGAAATGGCAGAGATCAGCGATCGCTTCTGGGGCCCCTTTTGCCGCAACGGTAAGCTCCCCCGTCAGGGATTCCCAGACACAGGACATGGCCAAGAGATCGGTGGACAGGGGATATTCGCGCAGTAGTTGCCAATCGCTATGCAGGTGTTCAGTCTTGGCCAGGTAATCCCAACCAATTTGCTGCAACGCTTTCTCCATCGGGTCAAAGGGATCTTTGCGACTCGCTAGAATGCCAAACTCGATCAGGGGATGAAGGACTTCGGGCAAGGGTTCGCGCTCGTGGAGCGTCACATCGTACAGATAAGCATTGGAGCCGCTGTAAACCAACAATTGTTTGACGGCCATTTGGTTCAATGTCAGGGTTCCAGTCTTATCGACACAAAGAACGGTGACAGAACCCAGGGTTTCAACCACTGGAATGCGACGAGTTAGTACCTGTTTTTGCGAGAATCGCCACGCTCCCAGAGCCAGAAAGATGGCCAGCACCACCGGAATTTCATTGGGCAAAATTGCCATTGCCAGCGCTAATCCTGCCAAAAAGCCATGCAACCAATCGTCCCGGGTTAGTCCATAAATCACGACCACCGCCGCGCAAATGGCAAGCGCAATCATCGTCAATTTACCGACAATGCGACGGGTTTCTTTCTGTAAGACAGTGTCTTCCGGTTCAACCGTTTGCAGAGCTTTGCCAATTTTTCCCATTTCAGTATGTATGCCCGTTGCTTGCACCTGGGCAATGCCCTGCCCTTGTACCGCAAGAGTACCAGAATAGACAGTGGGTAAGTCGTCTCCACCCGGTCTCAAGGTTGCTGAAAGGTGCTTCGGGTCTTCTTCCAGCTGGATGGTGCGTTTCCTCACCGGAACAGACTCTCCGGTTAACAGCGATTCATCAATCGTCAAGTGAGTCGACCACAGCAAAATCGCATCCGCAGGAACGCGATCGCCCTCCTCCACCACGATCAAATCGCCTTGTACCACTTCTCGCCCCGCAATCCGATGCCGCTCCCCATCTCGAATCACCAAGGCCCGAGGACTGGATAAGTCCCGCAGTGCTTCTAGAGAACGTTCCGTTTTTTGCTCCTGGTAAAGATTGATGCCAATAATAAAAAAGACAAACCCCAACAAAATCAGAGCTTCTTGAGCATCACCCAAAAAGAGGTAGATGACACCACAGGCAATCAGGAGCAAGAAAATCGGCTCTTGGATAATGTCTAGGGCGATCCTTAAAAAAGTACGATGCTGGGTTGAGGGCAGTTCGTTGTAGCCATGCTGTTTCAAGCGATCGCCAGCTTCTTGGCTAGACAACCCGTTAAACTGCCTATTTTGTATATGTGCAACCATAACAATTACCTAGGTTTTTCACACAGGCTATTCTCGCACATAGAGAGTAGTTGACATACCCCACGCCGTAAACGGACGTGGATTCTTCTAGCATCACTGCTGTGAATTTCTGGCTCAACGAGTCCACTTGAATTAGATTCCTAGCGAAATCCCAGCCAGAGGTGGTTCTCTCCTCAGACTTTCGCTCCCTTACAGAAGCCTGTTCTCGTGTGTCCCACGATACAGTTCCAAACCTCTAAAATAATTGGTTTCTTTGGTACTTGACGCTGAGAGCTTTTACCTATAGGAGCATTCCCCTATAGAACCCCATAACTCTAGTTTTCAAGGTGCGTTCATCCTTCGATGACTGGGTTTTTTAAGCGGTTGCTTACCCGGCCCCCTATTCTTAATATCATAAGTAGGTGGGTGGAATTAAATATAAGATGAACGTAGGTTGGGTTGAAGCATGAAACCCAACGCCCGATTATGTTACGCTACCGCTAACCCATCCTACAAATAATTGTGCCTCCCTACTTACATCATATCAAGTCGCCCTTTTAGGGCGAGGCTTTAAACCCAATTTTTCGGTAATTGGATCAGGCTTACTTCTGTCTGAGATTAGATCAAATCTTGGAGAAGGTTGTCAGGAAAGCAACGGCGATCGCACTTGCCAAAAGAATAATTAATGTCCAAACCTGATTTTTTTGGGTTCCTTCCACTGATTTTAGGCGATTATCGATGCCCTCAACCTTTTCGGTTAACTTTGCCTGTCCCACCTCTAGCTTATTTAACCTTTCGTCGATTTTGTCAAATTTTTGATTAACATCTTTTTGGAGATTGTCAATTTTCCCCTCAATCCTCGTCAAAACAGCTTCTAGGGAATATAGCGGTAAGCGCTTGAGTGAGATACAAACCAAGCTTTGCCTAGCATGGTTTATAGCTCGTGACACTGTACCTCATACGACTGCACACCGCTATAGGTAACGGTTTCGTTAGACATGGTATCAACTTCCATTAGATATATTTTCTCGGTCTGCTATCGGGGACTATTTTAAGACTAAACCGGTTTGAGGTTGTCTGAGAACATCGTTTTTCTGGGATGACAAAACTTGAAACTGTGAATAATAGCCACAGATTAATTCTAGGGATTACCTGAAAAAAATACTTTCCAACCGGCAGTAGCGGTCGGCTTCGCCGCGCCGTAGGCGACCGCACTTGCCAAAAGAATAATTAATGTCCAAACCTGATTTTTTTGGGTTCCTTCCACTGATTTTAGGCGATTATCGATGCCCTCAACCTTTTCGGTTAACTTTGCCTGTCCTACCTCTAGCTTATTTAACCGTTCGTCGAGTTTGTCAAATTTTTGGTTAAAATCTTTTTGGAGACTGTCAAATTTTTGGTCAACATCTTTTTGGAAACTGTCAAATTTTTGGTTAACATCTTTTTGGAGATTGTCAATTTTCCCCTCAATCCTCGTCAAAACAGCTTCTAGGGAATAGGTAACGGTTTCGTTAGACATAGTATCAACTCCCATTAGATATATTTTCTCGGTTCCCTATCGGGGACTATTTTAAGACTAAACCAGTTCGCCACTTTCTTGCAAAGAGTGGAGACGTTGATAGATTCCCTGCTGATTTAATAATTGATCATGGCTACCGATCTCGACAATGCGACCATTATCTAAGACGACAATTTGATCAGCTTCTCGAACGGTACTGAGACGGTGGGCAATAATAATCGTAGTGCGAGTGCCTAAAATGGATTTCATGGCTAGTTGAATTGCTCTTTCTGACTCATAATCTAAGCTAGAAGTGGCCTCATCAAAAACTAACACATCTGGAGCAACAATTAACGCCCTAGCAATTCCTAAACGCTGTCTTTGTCCCCCCGAAAGACGCACGCCCCTTTCCCCTACAATAGTGGAATAACCATTAGGTAATTCCTGAATAAATTCATCGACACGGGCAATTTTACAGGCTTCTTCTACCTTCTCGAAGCTAATATTAGGATTACCGTAGGTGAGATTTTCTAACACCGTACCATTAAACACATCTACTTCTTGATGGACAATCGCTAACCGTCGCCGATACCAAGTCACATCCAAGCGACTAATATCCTCGCCATCTATCATAATTTGCCCTTGATTCGGTTCAAAATAGCGGAAAAGTAACTTAACTAAAGTGGATTTTCCTGAACCAGATTTTCCCACTAATGCCACGGTTTGATAGGGTTCAATCAGAAGATTAATATCCTTGAGAATCCTTCTTTCAGGACTATAGCCAAAGCTAAGATTACTTAATTCTACTTTCCCCGTAAAATGATAGGGATTGTGTTGGGCATGATCGGCTAAAAGACTACCGGAATCAGTACCACTAGGCAAGTTGATAAATTCGTTTAGACGTGCCATAGAAGCATAGCGACGAGCGAAAGTTTCTGCCATTTGAGATAGGGGATCTAATTCCGCATAGGCCATACTAGCGAGGGTATAGGTGGTGATAAAATGCCCGATCGAGATTTTCTGTTGAACGGTAGCTAGGAGAGTAAAGAAAAATACTCCAAATAAACTAGCTTGGACGAGGGTTTTTTCCCAAGTTGTTAAGTCCACATAACCCTTATGAATGCGATAGATAACGTAGGTAAATTCTCTCTCTAAACGCTGTTTTTGACGATATAATTCCTGTCCTTCTGTGGCGAAAGCTTTGACGGTTTTGATATTAGTAATAATCTCAGAATTACGACTTTGGGTATTTTCGATATGCTGATCAAGAATTCTTTCTTTTTGCATTAAATCTTTTAAATCTCTGACAATAAAAGCCACAATTAATACAAAAGAAATGACAAAAGCGAGGGCGATTTGCCATTGAATTACCCAAATAACAATAAAGATACCGAAAACTCTAAACAGTTTTGGGATCATCATTCCCGCCACTTCAGGATAAGTCCAAGTATGATTTTCTATGCCTTTGGCGATCCGGTTAGCGATGCGTCCTGGATTATTTTCATCGTAAAAAGATAGGGGTAAGGTGAGAATTTTAGCAATAACTTTTTTGAGATGATCTCGTCGCGCTCTTAAGGATATTTCCCAGTGAAACCAGAGACTCACCCAAGGCTGAATTGGTGCTTTAATTACCGTGGTTAGGAAAATTAAGCCTAATAATACCGCCAAACTAACCCACTTTTCTGAGGCAAAGGGAGTTAATATCATGGTGCGATCGACCAAAGATTGCACGAATCCATCTAAAGGTTGATCGGAAAGAACATTAAGAATCTGTCCGACAGCGTAGGGAACCATCAGATCGATAATTTCAAAGACACTGGAGGCAGCAATGCTCAAAAAGGCGGCTTTTTGATAATTGCGATAGTAACTGAGAATATCCCGTAAGGAAGCCATAACATCAAGTAAATTGCCAATTTTTAACTTCTATCTGGTAACTGCTAACTGAAGAGACTAAAGGCACTTTTGGGATTGTTTTTCTGGAGTTACCATTATACTACAATACTACAAAAATCTGCCAACCTAGAAATTTTTAGGAGAAAAGCCTTGTCATAGTCTTGTATTCTCGATCAGCCATTAGTCAGGAGACGATGCCGGATCAGCTTGTATTTCATCCTTGGCAGAAGCACCACAGATCAATTTATCTAAAATTTTGACGAATATTATCACAAAAATTAATAAATTTCTGAAAGGTTTTTAAGTGTTCGGTTTTATCGATACGCTTTTTTAATTGATTAAGATAGTATTGTTCTTGAGCTACCCCAGGGAATTTTTTAGAATAAGACAAACCTTTAGCTTCAAAAATAGACTTTAGATAAGCAAAATGAAAATCGGCATGATTTCTGCAATTAAATCTACCCATTAGTTCGGGATCATTTTCGTAAACATCATAGTGTTGAACATAATCAGCTAAAAGTCCCTGTAAAGGTTGTTTAGAATTAAATATTGTGCGATTGCCTAGTAGCCATGTTTCAATACATCGATTTTGAATGATTATCACGATTTCAAGTTGTGCGGGGATAGTAATATGTTTGGTGATAAAGTCATTAACATATTGTTCTCTTTCTTCGACAGTATCCTCATCAGCATCGAGACAGATGACTAGATAGTTATATTTGGATACTTCTTGAATTTTATCGATGGCGTTAGGAATTCCCTCATCAAGTATCGAGGGGTAGCCATTACCACTAATCAGAACGTAATTGTTGTGATTGACTTGATCGTAAAAATCAACTCGCTTAAATTCGGGAATAAGATAAGTTAACCAGGCAGTATAAAGCTTTTTTTCGGTACTTCTTCCTTCAACTAAAAAATAAATATTCATCGATTAACTAATTCCTTGAGGAAATTCTTCTAGGACATTGATAAGATCAATAAAGGCTTTTTGTCGAGTTTTAGAAATATGAAAATCAGCCGCATTGTGTACCTGAATTACTCCTCCTTTACGAGTGACTATTTTCCAATAGGCAGGACTGATATTATTAATTATATAGGGATGATGACTGGTAATAATAAACTGTAAATCTCGATAATTAACTAATAAATCTTCTGTTAAAGTGTCCAAACAGTTAACCCCCAAACTATTTTCAAATTCATCGATTAATATAACGCTGCCATCAGGAGATAATTTGATCGTTGCTAAGAACATCAGGCTTTTTATCATTCCAGAGGAGATATTTGGTTCTACAATCCAGACATGAGAGTTTTTTTCTTTTATTTGTATGCGAGGTAAGTCTTCAAGTAAAAAAATTGGAGTTAATGAAACAAGCATACCAATATCACCTAGTTTGAATGGTTCTAAAAATTCTATTTTTAAATCTTCAACTTGAGGGAAAATATCTAAAAACTTTCTCTTTATTATCTCGAACGTATCGGGATATTTTTTATAAGTGATCAGTAGTTTGTCGGAAATAGGAAGTTGACTCGATTGTAATTCAGAGAGAGAGGTATATTCGTAGTCTCTAAGGATTTTATCCAATGTTGAAGATGAGATATTAAACTTAAGTGGATTGAAAACCATTTTGTTAAATTCCTGTCGAACAGGGAAAACATCTTCTTCTTGATTGAAAAGCTCTATACAGCTTAAATAAGACGCTAGTTTTGGTGTCTTTGAATGTTTAAACTCAATTACCTCTTGATTTCTTGCGATCAAAACCTCTTGATCTTTTAAAAGAGTTTCCCTAATTATACTAACCTTATTTTCGCCGTCATTACTATTGACTTCATCTTCTTCAATCTTGATGAGAGAACGAGCTTTTCTAACCTCAAATTCACCCAACCAATGATAACGAACATGATCATTGGTTAAAAATTCTACATCCCATTTTACTCCATTTATAGACTCACCGTTAGCGATTCTTTTTAAATTACTAATAGCCTTTAAAATCGAGGTTTTTCCTGCACCTGAGATACCAACTAATAAATTCAAATCTGGAAAAAATTTGCAAGAATCTATACTTAATCCAGAGGATAAATCTTGATAGGATAATCTCAAAAGTTTCATAATAATTCCCCACTGCTAAAACTAAAAAGGGTGAGTTAATTCTCACCCCAAGATTTTACTGAGGATCGAGTTTTAGGACTGCCATAAATGCTTCCTGGGGGACATCAACAGTTCCGATCGCTTTCATCCGTTTCTTCCCTTTTGCTTGCTTGTCTAACAGCTTTTTCTTGCGGCTAATATCACCACCATAACACTTAGCTAAGACATCCTTTCTTAAAGCAGGAATATGTTCACTAGCGATAATTTTAGAACCAATAGCTGCTTGAATGGGAACCTTAAATTGATGCCGGGGAATCAATTCTTTTAACTTTTCGGTTAACGCACGACCAACATAATAAGCTTTATCCCGGTGAACGATCATCGCTAAAGCATCAACGGGATCACCATTGACCATAATATCTAATTTAACTAGCTCATTTTCCCGATAGCCAATTAATTGATATTCCATACTAGCGTAACCGCGCGATCGAGATTTTAATTGATCAAAAAAGTCCGTTACCACTTCTGCTAAAGGTAACTCATAAATCAAAGCGGTGCGAGTTTTAGTAAAATAACGCATATCCTTGAAAACTCCCCGACGACTTTGACATAATTCCATCAAAGCACCTACATAGGTTTCCGGAGTAATCATTTCCACTTGGATATAAGGTTCCTCAATTTTTTCCCGTTTTTGTGGGGAAGGTAACAAACTGGGATTATCCACTTCGACAATTTCCCCATCGGTGGTAGTGACCTGATAAACTACCGAGGGAGCAGTGGTAATTAAATCTAAGTTATATTCCCTTTCTAGTCTTTCCTGGACGATTTCCATGTGTAGCAGTCCCAAGAAACCGCAACGGAAACCAAAACCCATGGCGCTAGAAGTTTCCGGTTCGTAGGATAGAGCTGCATCGTTTAATTTTAACTTTTCCAGCGCATCTTTGAGATCGGCATACTGATCGGCATCGGTGGGGAATAATCCGCAGAAAACCATCGGTTTTGCTTCTGTATAACCGGGTAAAGGCTCTTGTGCCGGTTTAGTGGTTAGAGTAATCGTATCACCCACCCGGGCATCAGCAACAGTTTTAATCGCGGCTGCCAGATAACCCACTTCTCCCGCGTGCAGTTCATTTACCTGTACCTGTTGCGGTGATAAAATTCCCAATTCATCGATCACAAATTCTTTACCGGAAGCCATAAAACGAATTTTATCGCCCTTTTTCACCCGACCATCCATGACGCGGAAATAGACAATTACCCCTCGATAAGCGTCGTAATAACTATCAAAAATTAAAGCTCGGAATGGTTCTTCAAGGGTATCTTGGGGAGGGGGAACCAATTGGACGATCGACTCTAGAATATCATTAATACCGATCCCAGCCTTAGCCGAGGCCCGAATCGCCTCACTACAGTCTAAACCCACCACTTCCTCGATTTCCGCCGCGACCCGTTCCGGTTCGGCACTGGGTAGGTCGATTTTATTTAAAACTGGGATAATTTCGAGGTTATTTTCCAGTGCTAGGTAAACATTGGCTAAAGTTTGCGCCTCTACTCCTTGGGACGCATCCACAACTAATAAAGCTCCCTCGCACGCCGCTAGAGACCGAGAAACCTCGTAGGAAAAATCCACATGGCCGGGGGTATCAATCAGATTAAGAACGTATTTTTGACCATCCTTAGCGGTATAATCCATGCGTGCCGCCTGTAACTTGATGGTGATACCTCGTTCCCGTTCCAAGTCCATATTATCGAGAAATTGTTCTTTCATCTCCCGTTGGGCTACGGTTCCCGTAATTTGCAGGAGGCGATCGGCGAGAGTTGATTTACCATGATCGATATGAGCGATGATGGAAAAATTGCGAATGCGAGAAACGGGAACGTCAGTCATCGTGGTTCACTGTTGGCAAAAGTCAGGGGTTTATAAAATTTTAGATTCCTTAATTCATTGTAGAGGTAAAGTCTCTAAGGCTGGAGCAAAAGCGAAAAGTAAAAGGTAAAAAAAGCTAAACTGCAAGTATAGTCAGGGTTTTGACCTTAGCTTCCCCTCTCGGCATCCACAGGAAACTATGGTAGGCTTGATTATGCTGACAAAATCAGGCAAAGGGCAATGGCTAAGGAAAGGCTCTATGATTTGTTCAAATCGGATTACTATAGATAGGGCTGGCTGAATAAATCTAAAAACCTTGTTGGATAAGGCTTTTAGACTTTTTTCCCTCAAAAAGTGCCTATGGAGTGATCGGCGGCAAAATCCCTGGACTTTTTCCCTGAAAATTAGGTAACTGACTACTTCAAAATCGGTAAAACCCCACACCCTACACCCTACACCCTACACCCTGCCACCACGAAAAACTTTTTTCAGCAGCTCCTAGATAAACTCTTGGATAAGAATCCTCGACTGACGGGTAGAATGATAGATAGCAATCATTAATAGAGCTTATGAACGACAATGCTACACCGACTCAGCGCACGGCGGAGAAAGTTGAAATCGCTATTCACCTTGACTCGGAAGTTTTAGAACAGATTAAACACCTGACTAACGATCCTAGTCGCATTATCGAAACAGCGATTAAACAGTGGCTAAGAGGAGAGAAACAACCGGATGAGGACTTAACCCGCCATCTTCGACGCAATCCTCCCGTACCACCCAAAGGGGAATGGAATGACTAAGATTTTTCAGTCTCTAATAGGTTATTTCCCGACGGAGAGACTGAAATATTTTCTTAGGTCAACCATTGATAGTAATTGAGATTTTTTCCCCAACTAAGCTGGTTAATAGTAGTATTGCCTGTAACAGCAACGCAACGGTTTAAGCTATTTACCTACTGCTCTGGTTTGCAGTAGGCTTAGTTGTCGTGTAACCCATAGGTGTATAGATTATTATGCCGTTGAATAAACAGGCTATCTTAGATGACATTTTTCGCAAAGCACCACCGTTGAACTCTGAGGACGACTGTGCTGAGAATGTTGTTATTCCTTTCATAATGAGGCTTGGTTACGACAGGAACCAGATACGTCGAAAAGTCTCAATCACTGGAACTTCAGGACATAGATTTAGAAAGCAAGCTGATATCGTTGTTTATATTGGGGAACGTCCGGCTCTTGTGGTTGAAACCAAGCGTATTCAGCATCGATTGAGCGAGGAGGATGTTAACCAAGCGCTTTCCTATGCTCAACTTCTTGAACCATCTACACCAATTGCAGTTCTGACTAATGGACGTGATTGGGAGATTTATTATTTGGATAGAGACGATATTGGCGGATTAGAATCCGTTCCTGAACCGCAAGAGCTTGAAAGCACAATACTTACTGTCTCTAGCAA
Source organism: Microcystis sp. LE19-41.2A (assembly GCF_027530405.1). Taxonomy (NCBI): domain Bacteria; kingdom Bacillati; phylum Cyanobacteriota; class Cyanophyceae; order Chroococcales; family Microcystaceae; genus Microcystis; species Microcystis sp. LE19-41.2A. The sequence goes on from NZ_JAPZQJ010000028.1 coordinate 10,419, forward strand.
TGTAGTTCAATTGGAAAAGCGACAAGCTGCTGAGCGACTTTTAGTAACTATTGAAAATAAAGGTGACTTAGAAATAGCATTTAGGGAATGTCGAAAAGAGTTAGCTAAAGAAGGACTCATTGCCGAGTCTGCATTTGATGAGCTAACTAAAATTCTCACTTGTAAGTTTAACGAAGAGAAAAGAGATGCTGAAGGCCTTGCACCCAATCGCTTTACATCTTCCTGGCTTCTTGGCAGTGGACCTCTAGCTGCTTTACAGCAAATGTTTACTGACGCAAAACAGACTTTTAATGTATTCCCTACGGGAACTCAAATTCAAATTAGAAGCAACGAAACTGTTGAAAAAATTGTTCGTGAATTAGAGCCTTTTGGTCTTTATGGTTTTAAGACACCACTTGGCTTGGCTGGAGCAGGAGGAGATGTAGTTGGTTCTGTTTATGAAGCCTTTCTTACTGGAACACTCCGAGGGGACTTAGGACAGTATTTAACCCCAAGACAATTAGTTGAGTTCATGGTTGAGATAGCTGATATAAAAATTGGAGAAAAAGTCCTTGATTTATCATGCGGAAGTGGTGGCTTTCTTATTAGAGCGTTTATTAATGTCCGCAAAAAAATTCGATTTCTTGATTCTAGCCAAGATGAAAAAGATCATTTAGTTAGTAATCTTGTCACGAATAATCTATGGGGAATTGAGATAAATCCTCGGTTAGCCACTTTATGTCGAATAAATATGATTTTACATGGTGATGGCTATGAACATATTTATACAGGAGATTCAATTAGAGAAGATGTTTTTGGGAATACAGATGGACGCAGAACTGATTTTTTAAATATTGAGCAAAATAACGCAGCAATGTTTGATGTAATTCTCATTAATCCCCCGTTCAATATACCCTATGAAGATTCTGCTACTTTAAACCGGTATTATCTAGGACGAGGTAAAGCTGCTCAAGGTTCAGACTATTTGGTTCTTGAGAGAGCAATTCGACTATTAAAGCCTGAAACTGGACGTTTGCTAGTTATTTTGCCCCATGGTGTTGCCAGCGGAGTTTCCGAGACTGAAGTTCGCAACTTTGTGAAATCTCGTACACATATTCATGGTTGTATAAGCTTACCTGTCGGATCATTTAAGCCGTTTGGGGGGTCTAATGCTAGAACCTGTGTTTTGTATCTCAAGAAGACTACTGGAGACAATAAAAAGCGTTTTTTAGCACAAGCAGAACACGTTGGCTATGACATTACCTCAAAATATTATAGAGAAACTGATCTCAATGATTTACCTGTTATCGCGGAAGCCTATCATAGAGTAAAACTAGAATTGCAATGACTATCGAGTTAATTAAACCAGACCCTTTAATATTAACAATCACTGAAGAATCAGCCCGTAGTATCGATACAGTTGATGCTGGTGCAGCTTATACACAATATTTGCATGAGCAAATAGGTGAGTTTGAACAGCAGCCTTTAGGAAACTTTGTAGATGTTGTATCAAGAAGCGTTAATCCACGCTCTAGTAGATATGCTGGTCAAATATTTGAATATATAGATTTACGAGAAGTAGATGATATTTATGGCTATATATTAACTCTTAAACTTAATCAAGGAAATGAGATTGGAAGTACAAAACATCGCTTTCAAAAGAATGACATTCTCTTCGCCAAGATCATGCCCAGCTTGGCCAACAAAAAGATTGCGCTAGTAACTCAAGATGTAACTAACGCAGTAGCTTCAACTGAATTTATTGTTTTGCGAAAAAAATCACAAGCCGAGATTAATCTTTATTACCTTTTTCGGGCTTTACGTTCTGATCATTTTACCCGACAAGCGACAGCAAACGTTACTGGTGCAACGGGGCGACAGAGAATTAGTCCGTCTAGATTACTAGAATTACAAATAATTGTTCCCCCAGAAGAGATTCAAACACAAATTGGAGATGCTGTCGAACAAGAGTTTACGCTAAGGACATTGGCGGCAGAACAATCAAAGAAAGCTGATGACTTAGCTCAGCTTGTACTTGGTAATCTAACTCTTAGAACCGACAGCTAGAAAGCGCGGAAGGTAGGTTGGGTTGACGACTGTTACCCAACACCCCATCCAATAACCAGGCAAAATCATTTATAATTATTTGATAATAGGACATTGGTTGGGTTTCGTGCTAAATTCGTTGAGTATAGGCTAGATATCAGGACAGGCAAAAGGGGGAATAGATAATCAGTTTTTAATAAACGGATTTAGGATCATTTTGCTTGGGTACTGACAGGAGGAACAAAACTGATGCAGATAGAAATTCAAGGAGCCGATGCTATCAAAGTTGCTGAGGATATCCTAGAGATGGAAGGGGTGCAAGGCAGCTACGAAGTTATCTCCGAAGTGGAGAGAGAGGGAACCCTTGCTACCATCGCCACCATCATCGGCATTATTAGCGGAACAATCGCCATCGCTGAGAAATTGTACCAATTAAAGCGAAAAATTGACTCTCCTGAAACCCCGAAAATCGAACGGGTGTTAATTGTCAGCAAAAACGGCGATCGCCTGCTGCTCAAAGATGCTACCCTAGAGCAACTACAAAAACTCTTGGAACAAGAAAAATCATCAGAAAAATGGGTTTGAAACCCCGTCCTAAAAGCTATCCCTTATAGGGATCTTTCTTAACAATTGTTTCAGTAAGCACTCCAACCCTTATCCTGACTTGATTTCAGTTTTTTCTTTGTCAGTAAGGGTGTCAACAAGGAATATTACAAATTGTTAACCGAGTCTTGAAAGCCTTGTGCTACAAAGGTTTGAAATGTTAAGAAAGATGTG
>NZ_JAPZQJ010000616.1:0-1640 GCF_027530405.1 Microcystis sp. LE19-41.2A
AAAAGATATTTATCAGAAAAGTCATGATCAAGCTAGAGGTTTAAAGACTGAGCGGGTTCCAATTATTTTTATTAATAAATATTTTACACAATTCATACCAGGTAAGCAAGAGGGCTACGCCACTACTACCGAATCATTACCAAGCGAGTTTTGATCTTTTACCATAAAACAGGAATCTTAGCCAAAGCTTCAGCCGTAAAGCGTTTCGCTAAATCTCCCGTCCCAGACTTCACAAACTCTTGTACTGCTAAGGTGATAAGTAAACCTGCTGTTAATGGCTCAGTCATTTTTAAATTTTCCTCTAATAGTAATTCAAATTGGGTTTGAGACTCTAAACGTTTGGAGAAAAATAAAATCTCTAAATTTTCAATCTCTTCACTCTCATGGCTCTCTTGGATCTGGTGGGTAAAATGTATTCTAAGATACAGTCTTGCGGGCGAGGGGGTGGAACGAAAGCTAAACCTACCAAACCCGGGGCGTAAACTCCGCATCATTTAAAATTATTACATTTTCCCCTGACTGCACCAACACAAATAAACCCTGACGACAAGCGTAACTCGCCACCTCATTGGGAACAATCATCGCTGCCACCGCTCCCAAAGCCTTTACATCTCGAAAACGAGGCATTAACCGCTTAAACTTGGCCAAACGTTGTAAATGCTCATCCACATCCCTTTGAGTTAACTTACTTTTGACCTCCACTAAAATGGCATCGGTATCATTTACTACCAATAGATCAATCTCTAAACCCTCATTATCCCGTTTTACCGAAATGCCAGGGTGAAACTCATGCACATCAATACCCCGCTCCTGAAACAGACGCACCACCGCAGGACGCACTTGCCACTCGACAAATTCTCCTAAACGATTGCCCAACTCCCCAATCTGCTGACTAACCCTGTTAATTTGCTTATCTGTTTCTTTTTGAGCTTGGGATAACTCTTGTTGGGATTGGGCCAATTCCTTTAGTATTTCCCGAATGTCTTCAATAGTAGCTGTCATAATGAATTTTCTCAAGTTAAAATGAAATTTTCTCTATTATAGCCCGATCGCTTTTTCTCCCTTGAAGTAACTGTTCAGGGGGTAGGGTTGATTCATGAATCAACCCTACAATGAATCAACCCTAGTTCAGGGGGGGACAAAATCTGATAATCTAAAAAGACGTAGAAAAGAGCGGCTACTGTGAGAGAGTAGTATCCATGCCTCTAGGAAAGGCAGTTCTTCTCCCTCTCTGCTGCCCCTGGAGAGTCCTTCCACAGAGTCAATGCCACTGGCGGCTTGACATCCCCCCCCCCCTGAACGGTTACAATAAACTTAAGAGTTATTCCTTCTGTTCTTCAGGGGGATTTTTGAGGAGTTCACAAAGTTGGGAGGTCTGGTGGCATTGAGGGGAGGGATGCCAAGCAATGCTCTTTTATTCAGCGTGTTGGCGGTATTCCTCTAACATTCGGGTCAGTTCTCCTACTAGCGGTTTGTTTTGTGTTATTTTTTTGTAAAAAATTGGGTTCTTCGTTACTTGGTATGGTTCGATAGGGGGGCATAAATCGACTAAATCCTTATCTGGCAAGAGACTTAATTGATTAGTTCGCTCTAGAGCAAAAACAATTGACAAAAATCGCTAAATGCCTTTCTCTATAAGG
>NZ_JAPZQJ010000208.1:0-1201 GCF_027530405.1 Microcystis sp. LE19-41.2A
AGCAATTTCGACGATTAACTCTGGCGCACCTTCGACATAACCATCCTCACTAATCGTTGATTGTCCACCATTTTTAATTCTTAATAGTGCATCGGGTTGAGGTTCATTGTCCGCATCAAGACGTACCGTACAATTATCGCCCAATTCTGTTCCGGGTGTATTTGACCAATAGTTACCTAACCAAGTAATAATACGCGCATGAGGGTTGCCATGGTTCGTAATTCTTAGGGGAGAAGCCATAATATAAACAATTCCTTCAATGAGTTCTGCTTTTTTTAGATTTGGCATAGCATTATATCTACGCTCAAATTCACGACGAGTAAGCTTGTCCCCATTTTCTAGGTGTGGGATGGTTAATTGAGGAGAAATTGTTGCAGTTGCTATCATCTTTGTATTTCCTGTCGTCAAAAAATGGGTAATTCTAAAGTAAATCCGGGTAAAACGTCCTCCCCAGATAAGGTGGTTGGTAATGAGATGATTTCTACTTCCTGATTTTGGCGATAGATGGCTACCTGTTGACTAATGGGATCAATTAACCAACCTAGTCTTAAGCCACTATCAAGATATTCCTGCATTTTTGCTTGGAGTTGAGTTAAAGAATCAGTATGCGACCTTAATTCTATCACAAAATCAGGACAAATTGTGGCAAATTTTTCTTGTTCTTCTCGGGGTAAAGCGTCCCAGCGTTCATTAGCAATCCAAGCGACATCAGGGGAACATTTACCACCCTTGGGTAAGGTAAAGATAGTAGAATAACTAAAGACTTTTCCGAGTTTTGTTTGACGATTCCATAACCAAACAAAGCCGTTTAAATCTGATTCTCGATTTCCACTAATAGCAGCAATCGGGGGCATAATAATTAATTCTCCTGCAGCAGTTTGTTCAATTCGCCAATCGTCGTTATTATGGCAAAGTTGATAGAATTGCTCATCGCTTAAATTGACGGATTTTAGGTTTAAGGTAATGGGTTCGACGGTAATCATGGGATTTAATTTTCTTGATTAAATACTTGAGAAACTTTTAAATTAAGTTGACTAAATATAGAGGATTTTACTAAGTAATCGGGAGCATCTCACCTTTGCAATGAGCATAAATACTTAGTGGAAAAATAGGCTTTTCGAGGGTAATTCTTGTTTTAATTCTCCATGTACGCAGTCTTTAAAAGCCTCTATTTCGTTCCAAGACACGATTAAGAGTGGCT
>NZ_JAPZQJ010000011.1:0-2559 GCF_027530405.1 Microcystis sp. LE19-41.2A
ACTCGATTGTCTATCTTTTGGTATTAACCTGTTGATGCCTTAAGTCCTTCCCTATATGGATTTCAGCTACTTTTGAGCGTAGGCGCTCTCATCGAATTTTATTTTAAGTTAATTATTTGCATAACAATTCCCGAAGAGCCATTCAAATCTGATCCCTGATAGCTGTCTCGGAGTCCCCCGTCTCCTGTCTCGGAGTCTCCTGTCTCGGAGTCTCGACTAGGAAATTAATTTTGCACGACTACTTATAATACTAAATCCGTTAAGTATAGGTAACATATCAGGATAGGCACTCATGCAAGAGGCAAGAGGCAAAAGGGGGAATAGATAATCAGTTTTTAATAACTGGATTTAGGATAATTGCTAATTGTTGGTATTGCCGCATAAGTGCGTAAAAGCTGATAGGATAACGAACGGAAAAAATATAGCTTGTCAAGGTGCAAGAAATCGCTATAATCGTTCCAGCAGAGGCGATAATAATCCCTCGATCATCCATTTGTTAATGATCGCTAATGATTAGACAAACTCGGTTTTCAGCAAGCGGTTTCGAGACAGCGAACCCGTGAGGGTCCCGGTTGATCGTTGATCGAGCCTCCACTGGCCTTTTTTTGGAGTTGATCGAACCATGTTGCAAGGATGGATTCAAATCGCGCTCACGATCCTGATAATCGTGGCGATCACCCCCTTTTTCGGGCGGTATATGGCTAGGGTGTTCATGGAACGGAGAACCCTACTCGACCCACTGTGCGATCGAGTCGAGAGTCTTCTTTACACCTTCGTCGGGGTGAAAGGGAAAGAGAATATGACTGGCTGGCAGTACGTCCGCGCCGTTCTCTACAGTAACGCGGTGATGGCAATTCTGGTTTTTTCCCTGATTGCGGGCCAAGGAGTCCTTCCCCTCAACCCGACGGGGATCCCCGCCCCTTCTTGGGACACCACGCTACATACGACGATTTCCTTTATCACCAACACCAACCAACAGCATTATTCCGGAGAAACCACCCTCAGCTACGGGAGTCAGATCTGGGGTCTTGGCTACCAGATGTTCACCTCGGCCGGAACCGGTCTAGCGGTGGGGATCGCCTTTATTCGGGGACTGACGGGGCGACCGTTGGGCAATTTCTATGTGGATCTGATCCGAGCGATCACCCGTATCCTCTTACCGATCTCGATCGTGGGGGCAATTGCCCTGATCATCGCCGGAGTCCCGGAAACCCTCGCGGGCCCGGCGATCTTGCCGACGCTAGAAAACCCCAACCTGAGTCAGGCGATCGCCCGCGGTCCAGTGGCCCACTTCGAGATTATTAAGGAATTGGGAGAAAACGGCGGTGGCTTTTTTGCCAGCAACTCGGCCCACCCCTTTGAAAACCCGAACGGATTCGTCAATCTGGTGCAGTTGGTAGCGATTCTCTCGATTCCCACCTCCCTGATCTATACCTACGGGGTTTTCGCCGATAATCTCAAGCAAGCTCGGTTAATCTATCTAATTCCCCTCGGTATCTTCATCGGCTTTACGATCATCACAGCGATCGGGGAATATAACGGCAACCAGGCGGTTAACTCCCTGCTAGGGGTGGAGCGAGCGGTTAACTTCGAGGGCAAAGAAGTACGCTTCGGTTGGGCGCAATCGGCCCTGTACGCGGTAACTACCACGGCCACCATGTGCGGTGCGGTGATCGCCATGCACGATTCCTTGATGCCGAACGGCGGCTTCGCCACCCTCTCGAATCTGTTCCTGCAAATCGTTTTCGGCGGCCAGGGAACCGGCACCGCCTACCTGTTTGCCTATCTGATCCTGGCGGTATTCGTCACCGGGCTAATGGTGGGGCGAACCCCCGAATTCCTCGGGCGCAAAATCGAGAAACGGGAAGTGGTGTTAGCGAGTTTTTTAATTCTGCTGGTTCACCCGATCGCCATCCTCATCCCTGGAGCGATCGCCCTTGCCTTTCCCGACTTTCAGGGCATCAGTAACCCCGGCTTTCACGGATTATCTCAAGTTATCTACGAGTACGCTTCCGCCGCTGCCAATAACGGGTCGGGATTCGAGGGACTAGGGGATTCCCAACCTGCGCCGCTTGCGATTGCGGCTGGTGCCAAACCGACGATTACCGCTCTCTGGTGGAATCTAAGTGCCTCCTTCAGTTTACTCGCCGGACGGTATATCCCGATCGCCGCCCTGCTCTTGTTAGCCGATGGGATGTCCCGCAAACAACCAGTTCCCGCCACCACCGGAACCCTCCGCACCGATACCGGACTCTTTACCAGCGTGACGGCGGGGGTGATTTTAATTCTCGGTGCGCTGACTTTCTTGCCGATATTAGCCCTCGGGCCGATCGCGGAAGCCTTTCAAATCCCCCGGATGATCGGCTAGGAGTTTAGACAGGGTTTGCGGCAAAAAGTTTTTCCGGGGGGTAGGGTGTGGGGTGTGGGGTGTGGGGTGTGGGGTGTGGGGTTTTACCAGTTTTGAGGTGGCCAATTACCTAATTTTCAGGGAAAAAGTGCCTAAATTTCCCCCCGATCACTCCCAGATCCAGTACTTTTTGATTGACAAAAGGTCTAAAA
>NZ_JAPZQJ010000594.1:0-1300 GCF_027530405.1 Microcystis sp. LE19-41.2A
AACTAGAGATTATGACCGTACTGATAAGTTTAAGTTTTATCGCTCAATTCCTGAGTTTAAAGAATATATTTTGATTGATCAATACCGTTATTATGTTGAGCAGTTTTATCAACAAAATAATGGGGAGTGGTTGTTTAAAGCCTCTGAATCAGACAAAGATGCTTTAAGGTTTCATTCTGTGGATTTTCAAATGTCATTGCAGGATATTTATCAACGCATTGATTTTAATTTAAGTGAAGAATAATGGTTCTTTGGTTTGTCTTATGCAACGGACAGGATTATAAGAGATGAAACCCTTATAGAGAAAAACATTTGGTGATTTTTGTCAATTGTTTCTGATCTAGAGCGAACTAATTAATTAAATCTCTTGCCAGATAAGGATTTAGTTGATCTATGCAACCCCATTGAAATACCAAGTAACGAAGAACCATATATCTTAGCGAATTTTTCAAGCTAGGGCTTGCTACCTTGTAACCTGATATGGGAATTGATGACGCTCGGCGATTTGCGCCTGGAGAGGTAATACTTCTCCCTCTACATTTATGCTACCCCAGGAGAGTCCTCCCATAGAATCAATACTAATGGCTACTTGACAACCACCTCCTGAACGGTTACGATTAACATTTATGCAAAAATTAAGGTGAGGATAAAATGTCAATAAAAATCACAGAAATACAAGCCTCCGATGGCGCAAAAATTTATATGCAGTACGAAGAAGGTGATAGGGAGCAATTGCAAGCAGTAGGATTTTTCGAGGATATAGAAGAAAGAACAAAAAATTTTCAAGCAGGAGTTACTAATATTGTTAATGAATATGCACAATTGTTATTAACTTCGATAAAACAGGGAGTTTCCCAAGCCAATCCACCCAGTAAGGTTACTTTAGAATTTGGGTTACAAGTTGGGGGCGAAACGGGGATTCCTTTGGTGACAAAAGGTTCAGCACAAGCTAATATTAAAGTTGCTATTGAATGGCAATTTAACCAAGATAAGGGAGGTTAGTATGCAAGTTCAAATCGAAAAACGCTATTACACGCCTGAAGAATACTGTCAGCTAGAAGAAATAGCAGAATACAAAAATGAATATCTAGATGGAGAAATTACTCCAATGGTAGGAGCAACTACTAATCATAATCTGATTGCTTTAAATTTCTGTAGGAATTTTCCGACTAAGATTAACAATCAAGATTATTGGGCTTTTATGAGTGATGTACGGTTATGGATGCCAAGATATCGCTTTTATACTTATCCTGATGTCATGGTGATTAAAGACAAACCATTATATGAAGGAAAAGGCACA
>NZ_JAPZQJ010000573.1:0-3239 GCF_027530405.1 Microcystis sp. LE19-41.2A
GAAAATAAGGCTTTTGACCTGTTAAAATCTGATGTTAGTGCAAGAAAATAGGATTGGGACATTCAAAAACCTTGCATTATTCTCCTCGTAGTACATAAACTGGTACAAAAAAAGAGGGCAACAAAGCCTGAAACGACCGACTCCTGACGACCGGCTACTGACTCCTACCCCCAGGAAAAACTTTTTCAGCAAACCCTAAGTAGGTAGGTGTTAAAAGTTGTCAGACACCCCCCTTATCAAGGGGGGCAGGAGGGATCCCCCCGCCTATCGGCACCCCCCTTATCAAGGGGGGCAGGGGGGATCGAACCCAAAATCTATCTTCAATTTAATTATAACTACTTACTTAGAAATGCCTAAATATCAGACCAGTCTCCTAAAAATATGAACTATCCCCCTAATCCCCTCTTAAACCGACGTAGTTTGCTGAAATTAGCGGCCCTAGCCGGAGGAAGTGCCGGACTAGCTACCCTTCTCTCCTCTCGGCTCAGTTATTCTGCCGACCAAAACCAAGCTAGTGCCGAGAATATAGAGGCAATAGAGGAATTTTTGCGGCAAATTCGCCCAGTAAATTCGCAAAATCTCCAGTGGACAGAATATAGCTTTGAAACAGTTACCGTTGATCGTCGAGGGCAAATTATCGATCGCCGTCAGGGTAGCGCTCGCTCCTGGCGCGAACCTTTAGGCAACGGCAGCGAACTAGAAATGGTGGCTATTCCGGGGGGCAGTTTTCGACGCGGCTCGAAAAATGAGGAAAAAGGCGATCATACTAGCAGTGAAAAACCAGAAAATTCCCTGACGACGGCGGCTTTTTTTCTGAGCAAATACCCGATCACCCAAGCACAATGGCGAGCGATCGCCCAACTACCCAAAATTAATCTCGAACTCAACCCGGCGCCCTCCTTTTTCCAAGGCGATAACTTGCCTGTTGAAAGAGTCTCCTGGTACGAGGCGATCGAATTTTGTCAAAGACTCTCCCGATCCACCGGCAAAGATTACCGACTAGCGAGTGAATCACGCTGGGAATACGCCTGTCGCGCCGGTACAACCACCCCCTTTTACTGCGGGGAAACCCTCACCAGCGAGCGCGCCAATTACTTTGCCGTCTATGATCCCTACGCGGAAGAACCAGCCGGCGCCTATCTGGCTAGGACTACCCCGGTGGGCAGTTTCGCCCCCAATAATTTCGGTCTCTACGATATGCACGGCAACGTGGGCGAATGGTGCGCCGATAGCTGGCACCGGAATTACGAGGGAACCCCGCCCCTGGATGGTAGTGCTTGGTTAGACAGGGATACTCGCTTGCAGCCCCGTTATCGTTCCGCCCGTTTAGTGCGAGGGGGCAGTTGGGGCGATGAAGCTAGGCACCTACGCAGTGCCAATCGCACCTTTTGCCTTCCCGATCAACACCACAGTGTCTTGGGTTTACGAGTCATGGCCGATAGTACCGGTTAATCAATGCTTGTGTCCGCCCAAGAGACGACAAAGGTATGGTTCAATAGGTTAGGTTGCCAAAAGCATTCAGAATCTTCTGCCGTTGTCAGTGCGTCTATAGCTAAATCAACCGCGAGTGAGGTCAAATTTTTCATGAAGGTACAGCAGTCTCTCTTAACTCCCCCCACAGGAGATCTACAGGTACCTTTATCTCCTCCTCCCCCGGACGACGGCAACCTAGAAGCAGAAAAAAATTATCCTCTCAGCCTGTCTCTAGTCATTCCCACCTACAATGAACGGCAAAATATCGTTCAATTAGTCAACATTCTCAGTCAAATACTTGACGAAGCCCTTCCCAACGATTACGAACTGATCGTTGTCGATGATAATAGTCCTGATCGCACTTGGGAAGTCGCCGCGTCTTTAATCCCTAAATATCCCCAGCTGCGAGTGCTGCGTCGGGAGGGAGAAAAAGGCCTATCCTCGGCAGTGGTGAGGGGGTGGCAAGTGGCACGGGGCGACATACTTGGGGTCATCGATGCCGATTTACAGCATCCCCCGGAAGTGTTATTAAAATTATTCGAGCAAACCAGAGCCGGAGCCGATCTCGCCCTGGCTAGTCGCCATGTGGAAGGGGGTGGAGTCAGCCAATGGAGTCTGACTCGACGCTTCCTCTCCCGGGGGGCGCAGCTGTTGGGATTAGTCATTCTGCCTAACGTGGTGGGACGGGTATCGGATCCGATGAGTGGCTATTTCATGGTTAATCGACAAGCGATCGCTGGCCCGATCTTAAACCCGATGGGCTATAAAATCCTCCTCGAAGTTATCGGTCGCGGCAATATCGACCGGATCGCCGAAGTGGGTTACGTTTTCCAAGAGCGTCAAGACGGTGAAAGCAAAGTCACCTGGCAACAATACATCGAATATATCCTGCACCTGCTGAAATTGCGTTCCCGCGGTCGTTTCGGTGGTCTGAAAAGGCGTTGGCAATTCCCCCTCGCTCGCTTTCTTCGCTTTAGTTTGGTCGGGTTTAGTGGCGTATTCGTCGATATGGCTATCTTTTATCTCCTCAGCGATCCCACTACCCTCGCTTGGGGAGTAACTCGCAGTAAGATTATCGCCGCCGAGGTGGCTATTATTAATAATTTTCTCTGGAATGATCGCTGGACTTTTGGCGATTTGTCCACTGGCCAAAATCAGTGGCAGCAGCGTTTCAAACGTTTTCTTAAATTTAATCTTATTTGTTTGGCCGGTTTGATCCTCAACGTCCTGCTCTTGAACTTTTTCTTCAATGTCTTACATATTAATCGTTATATTGCTAACTTAATTGCGATCGCTATGGTGACAATCTGGAATTTCTGGATCAATCTCAAACTTAGTTGGCGTGTGACGGAGGTTAAACCCGAAAAGTCCGGCAAGCCATAGGAAAGCCTTTGAAAACTTTCCCTCTCATCGGAAAATTTGGATCTGAAACCCCGTCGTTCTAGGTTGGCTTTACTGTTAAATATGAGCATCGTTTACGAAATATATGCTAAAATGTGAGGTATGGAAAAAGCCTACTCGTTTCGATTTTACCCCACACCCGAACAAGAGTCGCTATTGCGGCGCACATTGGGCTGTGTAAGATTGGTTTACAATAAGGCACTCCATCTCAGAACACAAGCATGGTACGAAAGACAAGAAAGAGTAGGATATACTGAAACTTCTTCAATGCTAACCGATTGGAAAAAACAAGAAGAATTAAACTTTCTCAATGAAGTTAGCTGTGTACCTTTACAACAAGGGTTAAGACACCTACAAACAGCTTT
>NZ_JAPZQJ010000326.1:0-5420 GCF_027530405.1 Microcystis sp. LE19-41.2A
GTGTCAGTCTGTAGAGCGACCATAAGACCAGAACAGAGTAAATCTGTTAAGGCAGGTGCGAAAAATCCTTCGGGAAAGAAGCAGAAACCCAAATCGTGAGGTTTGGGAATCGCCGTCCGTTTACGGCGGTGAGGATGTCAATAACCTATACTAACCGAGCTTTAGGAGTCAGCAGTTTTCATGGATTCCGTGACAACCCTCCAATGTCAAAACCTAACCTGTCTATCCCCGAACGCTCTCACTAATAGATTCTGTGAAAAATGCGGTACTCCTTTAGTTAAGCGCTATTTATGGATGATGGGTGATTGGGTGAGAACCTATTATCATGTTGGCGAGCTAATTGATAATCGTTATTTGGTCAAACAACCACAAATTGTTCTTGATACTAAACCCGCTCAAGCACCCCAAGCGCCGGACGAACCTCCTAGCTGGATTTCCCTCTACCTAAAATTGTTACCCTTCCATCTCCACATTCCCCAAGTCTATGGCTATATTCCCAGTCCCGATGAACGCCTAAATATGGACATCTGGCTGTTGGAGTACGGCACTATTCCCCTCGACGAAACGGGAGAATTAATTTATCCAGAACTATTGCCCACTCTGGCCGAGGTTTGGTCGCAAGCTTCTGATTTAAGGCAAATTCACTGGTTATGGCAAATGGCCAAACTCTGGCATCCCCTTCAGAGAAAGGCTGTAGTCTCTAGTCTGCTCAACCCTTCACTGACGAGAGTGAATGATCAGCTGCTGCAATTGCTAGAATTAAGCAAAGATGAGGCCACCGCTCCCAATTTAAAAGATTTAGGAGCTTTCTGGACCGGTCTGATCCCGACGGCAGCCGCTAATATTCAAGATTTTCTCGTATCCCTGACCCAAGAGCTAGAATCCGGTGATCTCGATCGCCCGGAATCCCTGATCGCTATTCTCGATTATGCACTACAGCACTACGGTGGAGGTCAAGAACGCAGCTATGAGATTTTTACCTGCACTGATACCGGTCTGCTGCGGGAACACAACGAGGATGCCTGTTATCCCCCGACTAATCAGGCCATAACCCTCGCTCATGGTCAAAATCCCCTGGCGATTGTCTGTGATGGCATCGGCGGTCAGGAAGGGGGCGAAATCGCTGCTCAATTGGCGATCAAAACCCTGTCTAGGGAAATTAATCCCAGTCCCACCACTAATATTGAAATCTATCCCGATAGTTACAGTCTTATCCTCGAACAGGCGATTCGTGTCACCAATGATCTGATCAGTCAACGCAATGATCAGGAGTCAAGACAAGATCGTCAGCGCATGGGTACGACTCTAGTTATGGCTTTTGCCCAGGCCCAGGAAATGTACGCGGCCCATGTGGGGGATTCCCGCATCTATTGGATTACTGCCCACAGTTGTCATCAAGTGACGGTGGATGACGATCTCGCTTCCAGGGAAGTGAAATTAGGCTATCTCCTCTATTGTGATGCCATACAGTATCCCAACGCGGGGGCCTTGGTGCAAGCTTTGGGCATGAGTAGCGCCAATAATCTCCATCCCACCGTTCAGAGGTTGATTATTGATCAAGATTGTGTTTTTCTCCTCTGTTCCGATGGTTTAAGTGATTACGATCGGGTAGAACAATACTGGGACAGTGAAATTGTGCCTCTTTTGCGAGGAGAGAAAAATGTAACCGCCGTGGGGGAAAGTTTATTACAACTAGCTAACCAGAAAAACGGTCACGATAACTCCACCATCGCCCTAGTTTATTGTCGGGTAGTTCCTGCGGCTGAACCTGTCACGCCTTTAGTTTATGCTGAGGCCAAAGAACGGATTATTCCCGATCTTAATGACCAAGATTTTGATCACAGCGGGGACACCTACCCCGGAGAAGAAGTGGTGACAGCAATACCCACTCCCCCCCCTGCATCTTCTTCGGTTTCTAGTCGTACTTCTCCCCCCGCGCTCACTAGGGTTTCACCCCTAGTCGTAGTAGCGATCGCTGTCGGTGTTCTCGGTTTGCTGGCTGCGATCGCTTGGCAATTCTTGAGTCATAATCCCCCTTCCAATCCATCGATTTCTCCCGCACCCGTCACCGGTCCGAGTCCCACGACCGGGACGACACCTTCCACACCTGTCACCGATACCAATCCAGGGACGACACCTTCCCCACCCGTCACCGGTCCCACTCCCCCCAATGCTTCTCCTAACTAGGGTTTGATGAAAAAGTTGTTCGTGGGGACAGGGTGTGGGGTGTGGGGTGTGGGGTTTTACCTGACGATTAATCGGCTTGTCGGGGGTTGCCTGAGCGAGTTAAGATAAAATGCCTGATTAACTGCCGAGTCTATCATATATGGTTGATGCTGCGACGTTCCCCTCCGACACCTCCGCGATCATTGATGCCTTTGAAACGCCTCTAGAGTTTAACTTTCAACTGCCAGATCCCGAAGATGAAACCATTCAAGATCACGACTTTCAGCGACAACTGGATTCTTTTTGGAAAGTCTGCGATCGCTTTGATTTGCAAACGGAAATCTGGCGGGGGCGAATTTTGCGAGCTATTCGCGACCGGGAGAAGCAAGGCGGTGATAGTCGGGGTACAGGCTTTTTAAACTGGTTAAAACAGCGAGAAATCACTAAAAGTCAAGCTTATGCTCTGATTCAATTGGCTAATAGTGCTGATACTCTCCTGGCGGAAGGACAACTGGATCCCGATAGTATCAATAATTTTAGTAAACGCGCCTTCGTAGAAACGGCCAAATCTGCCCCCGAAATTCAAAAATTAGTCAGTGATGCGGCCCGACAAGGGGAGAGAATTACCCGTCGGGAGGTGAAGCAATTGGCCGATGAATGGACAGCGATGAGTTCAGATTTACTACCCGATGAAGTGAAAGAAAAAGCCAGCGACGGCAGTTTACCGGCGCGTCATCTCGCCCCCCTAGTGAAAGAATTAGAAAAGTTACCCGATACTCATATCGACACTCTTCGCCAAGAAATCGCCGCTAATCCCGATGTGGACACGGTAAAATTAATCACCTCGGAAGCACGCAGTTTAGCCAAATATCTCGATGCGGCGGCCCAAGTACAAACTCTCCGACGGGGTAATTTAGATATCGAAATGGCTCTAGAAGAAGCTTTGCGCGTCGATTGTCTAAATACGGCGGCGGATCTGGTTAAACAAGCCACACAATTAGAGCAAGCCGTAGCTAAACTTTATACTACTTGGAAACGTTTAGGTAGTTTGTCCGATCGCCTCTATGTGGATACGGGAGCAAGTAATCCCCATCTGCGATCGATGTTAACCTGTTTGGAAAGTTTAACCAGTGAAGTGATCGAAGTGGAACTGGATGAAGGTGGCCAGAAAATGGTACGTTTACGCATTATCAGCGATGGGGGAAGTTAGATGCTTTGTTGGTGGTTGGATGTTGGGTGTTGGGGTTTGAGGGTGTTGGGGTTTTAGGGTTTTAGGGTTTTAGTGGAAATTCCCCTATCCCCCCCCATTACCCTATTCCCCTAACGGCTTGCTGCTATAATCTCTGAATATCCTCAACTTTTATGAAAACTTATTAACAGATACTTGACTTTATGCTAAAAATCAAGGAAAAAAAACAAATAATTAGCATCGGTTCCATAACTGCGGCGATCTTGCTCAGTTTAACCCTAATTCCTGCCGCTATAGCCAAGGATGTCCTTCTGAGAGTGGGCATTGTCCAACGTTTTGGCGATGAAGCCAAGGAAAAATTAACCCTGGGCAGTACCAATGGTGATCATCTCACCCTGCGGGTGCTGGGAGAAGATGGCCAATCCCAAACCCTGCAAACCAATCGCCTACAATTAGAAGTTATTCCCCGTCCCCTCGCTTCTCCCATCCTGCAAGAAAAAGTCATTTTGAGCGACCACGCCACCTTTGAAACCGCCGAAAATAGTGCCAAAAATTGGGCAAAAATGGGCATTAAAGTGGAAATTACCCAACCCGGACGCTGGCAGGTCTGGGCAAAGCGAGAAGTTTATGAAAATCCCCTAGTGCGACGTTGGTTGCTGACCAGTTTGCAAGCCAAAGGCCACAATCAACCCTATATTAATAGTGTTTTACTCAAAGAAAAGCCGCAAGTTTCTTTCCAGATCAACGGGGTGCGCTATTTTCCCAAAGAATTAGAAATCGAGAGCCAAAAAAACCTGATTCAAGTCACCCATAGCCCCGATCAGTTACGTTTGTACGGGGGAACTATGCGCCTACAGCCCAACGCCTACGGCACTTTTACCCTAGTTAATAACGTTCCCCTCGAAACCTACCTGCGCGGGGTTGTACCCCACGAAATCGGTCATGATGCCCCGGAAAGCGCCACCCAAGCGCAAACTATTATCGCCCGTACCTACGCCCTCCGCAATCTCCGCCGTTTTCAAGCCGATAATTACGAACTCTGTGCCGATACCCATTGTCAAGTTTATTATGGATTGACGGGAACTAATCCCCGGGCTGATCAAGCGATCGCGTCCACGCGAGGCCTGGTTTTAACCTACCAAAATGAGTTAGTGGATGCCCTTTATTCCTCTACCACCGGCGGAATAACTGCCCTCTTTAGTGATGTTTGGGATGGGGAGGAAAGACCTTATCTCCGGGCAGTGGTGGACTCCCCCAATCGAGTCTGGGATCTCTCGAAACAATCTCTCGCTAATGAGACAACTTTTCGCCAGTTTATTAATCTTAAAGATGGTTTTAATGAGACGGGCCGACGGGTTTTTCGCTGGCAAAAACAAGCTTCTTTAGCTGATTTGAGTCAAGACCTAGAAACCTATCTAAAACGCAGAAAACATCCCCTCGCCCACTTCCAGCAAATCCAATGGATGGAAGTGACTAAGCGCTCTCCTTCCGGTCGGATTCTGACTATGACTATTCAAACCGATAAGGGGATTTTGGAACTGCATAAAAATGAGGTGCGTAGTGCTTTGGGACCGCCTCGCAGTACCCTATTCTACATCGATCCTATCTACGATACCAATCGACAGATCCAGGGTTATAACTTTATTGGTGGCGGTTTTGGCCACGGGGTAGGATTAAGTCAATTTGGTTCCTATAATTTAGCCCGTTTGGGTTGGTCTCCCGAACAAATTCTCGCTTTCTATTATCCCGGCACCACCATTCAACCTCTCAATAATTCGATTGTCTTTTGGCGAGGAAATTAATCAGTTATCAGTTATCAGTTTCTGAAGGCAATAGGCAATAGGCAATAGGCAAGAGAAAGGCTCTGACAATTCTCCTACCTAAAAAGAGGATTAGAAACTAAGTAAATCAAATGTTTGACTAAAATTTACCGAAATTTTGGGTTAAAGCCCCGTCCTTTTAGGACGGCTTTTTAAACTATAGCTTGTTAACTTAACTTTTATTGTGCTATACTGATTTTATCTAAGTAACCCGTGCGTAAAATGTTTGTCTTAGAGTTTAAAGT
>NZ_JAPZQJ010000364.1:0-5675 GCF_027530405.1 Microcystis sp. LE19-41.2A
ACCCTTATAGAGACAGACATTACCGCGATTTTTGTCAATTGTTTGCGATCTAGAGCGAACTAATCAATTAAATCTCTTGCCAGATAAGGATTTAGTCGATTTATGCCCCCATATCGAACCATACCAAGTCCCGAAGAGCCAGGTTTAAGTGTGCCACACAGGTGTGAGAACCGCTATATTTTTCAGCTTACTAGCCCCCGCCTTTTCTTTCCACCCTTATCCTGAACTGACGTTAGCCTATACTCAACGGATTTAGTGTGATACCAAATCTGTTTTTAACAATCTGATTAACTCTCAAGTTATGGATTGTTTCTCCCCGCTCCCCACTATCCTATACTTTTTAAACAGGATTTGGTATCAGATATCTGCCTAATATTATCTCAGGACTAAAAGGTTTTCTGGTGGAGAAATCGACCTAATTGACACTCCCATCGCTAAATATTCCTTGTCTTGCTACTGAGGTGGTGTTTTAGCGATTTCTGCTTGCTGTTTTGGCTTTTCTTTCTCCTGTACAACCTGGCTGAAATACCCTTCCACATCGCGCTGGATAATGTTTTCTACTCGTTGAGCAAAATCGGGATAGACTTCGGCGTGATTTTGGGCATGGCGATAAGAACCACTCAACTGGAGAAATTGCCAGCCCTCAATTTTCATCGCCTCTGCCGTGTTGCGATAGTGGCGATAGCGTTCGCCATAATGAAAGAACTCTTCAACGGCAGCACTGATAGCAACCACCTGACTTAAGCCAAAGGCGAGCCAACCGACTACTACTTGAACGTCATTGGCGTTGATATTAAGACTGACCAAGGCCGGAACAATCACCCCCCCGATAATTGTGAGCAGTCGGAGAAAATAGTATTGGTTGCGGGTTGTCTGGGCCCTGCCTTCTAGCCACAGTAATTGCTCGAGCCAGCGGGCTTTCATAAACTGCTTCTGCAAATCTGACAAGTCAATCTGCTCGATCAAGGTACAGATTTCTTGCTTGAACTGATCGCGATAAGGTTTAGAGGTTTTCTCTAAGTTTTTTATTTCTAAAGCGTTCTCTGGCATGGTTGTCTTGCTCCGTTAGTAGAAAAAAATTTCGGCTCTGGTTTCTCAAGTTTCCCGATTTCCGATTCCCGCTCCTTGAGCTTTCCAATAATCAAACTTAGTTGTGTCTAGATGCTCGACAATCCCCCCCAATTGACGCACTTGCTTGACCATATCACCAGTCCCGCCACGTCCATCACCGCCTTTGCCATCCCAGAGGACAATCAACCGCACCCGATCGATTCCGTAGATCAAACTGGAATAGAGAGCCCAACGATTGTTACGCTCAAAGGAATTGCTTCCTTTCGGGACCGGTCCGATTCGTTCCGGTTGTAGGTTGAGCGCGACCTGGGGATGATTCTTAATTCTATAGAAACGCTCTACCCAATCATCGCCGGCAAAGCTGACTGACTCTTCAATAAATTGAGCCGACTCGAAGGGCAGATAGACCTCGACTTTCATCTGGCGCTCTAAACAGGCTTCTAGAAACAGGATATCGCCCCCACAAGCGAGTCCCGGCACGATCGCCAGATCTCCGGCATCAGCTTTTAGATTATCGAGTACCTCCTTAATTTTTTGTTGCGCCTCGGTTTCCATATCCGAGGGAAACCGAGGCCTCGGGCGGTCTGGCTTGTCAATCATGTGGCCGGAGAAGAGGAAAACTTGCGGAGGTTCCTTCACCGTTGGGGAGGAGATCGCGGCTTCTTGATGTTCTATTCTCTCCAATTCTGCTTCGAGGACATCGAGGCCCGACTTGACATATTCAAGGCGGAAATTCAGGGATTCTAAGAGTTTCAATTGTTCTAGGGTTGAAAGTAAAGCAAATTTATTGTTCCAGAGCCGGTTGAGCGCCCTTTTATAGGCTCTGGCCACCTGTTGCGGGTTGCGGGCGGTACAGATGGCCAGATCGCCGAGGGAGAGGAAGACCCAAACATCGTTGTTATCCTTGAGAGCAGCACTGTCCAAGCTAAATTTAACGGCTCCAGACAGCACCGGCAACTCCTCTTTGATCGCTTTCTCTTCTGGATCGCCGTCCCTACCATGCCTGGCTAAATACTTGAAGACGGCAGATAGAGTCAGGGCGTTGATGCCGGAATAGTAATGATTCTGATCGAGGCGGTAGGCTTGCAGGTAAGTCTCAATCGCTTTTTGTAGTAAGTGGGCCGATTCTTCGGCTGTTTGGAGGCACTCCGCTTCATTGGAGATGCCGACCCATCGCTCCTTCCACATTTCCTTGTAAATGCGAGCTAAGTAGGAAATGGCATCTATATTAGCCGGTTCATCCCGCAGCAGCGACTCTAACTGTACGACTGCCTCATCATATCGCTTCAGTCGGCTCAGGTGAAAGGCTTCCTCGCGCCGGAATTCGGCATTTTTCGGCTGCATTGTCAGTCCGTTGCGATATTGCTGCAGCGCAAGTTGATAATTTCCTAGATTTCTTAAGGCTTTCCCCGCTTCGGCGATCGCCTCGCATTTGATTAGGGGGTTGCTCACTTCTTCGATCAACAGCAAAACGTCACCAATGCGATCTTGGCGTTGGGCGATCACTACCCTTTTCCGCCAATTATTGTACTCATCCCAGTAGCCAATGGCTAGGGGGGTTTGCAGCGACCGGCGATCGGGTTCTTCCAAGCCGTCGAGTAAATTGAAAATGGGGCTGTGAATGCGATGATGGTCTGATTCCCAGGTAGCGCGAGCCATTTTAGCGATCGCCTGTTTGTCTTTTTCCAGGTATTGGCGATCGGGCTGGCCATTCTCGTCACAATGGTAGGGGAGAGTGCGGACGTTAAAAATATCGAAGGGCAGATAACCTCGGCCTGACTGGATATGAATTAGTCCCCGCTTGCGTAGGGCGTGGCGTACTCCTAACTCATAAAAAACGTTGGCATTATCAATGCTGAGGTCAGCAATTACCAGATCCGCCAGCAATAGTTCCTGAAACATATCGGTGAGGATATCGCCGCTGACGCTTTCTTCATCGGCTCGAAACGGCTCAAATCCAGCTTCGATTAAGGCTGGTTTAATTAAATCTTGATAGATGCTATTAAAATCTATCCAGCGGTCGTCTGGCCCTTTTTTCTTACCAAAGGGCATGACGACGAAGGCATGGGGCAATCCCTGGGGGCTGGCAGCGGTATCATGCTCTTGTTTCGGTTGGGGAACTAGCTCTAGGTTGGACTCAGAAACTTGTTCGGCGTTGGCGGTAGAATTTTTCTGGTTAATAATCTCTTGACTGGGCATCTTAATCTCCCTGACTCCAGCAAAATTTATCATAACTTATTTTAGTGAGATTGAATCCCCAGCCATTTTTTGTTAAAAAAGGGTTCTTCTCAACCTAGTATGTAAAAAGGGAAGAGCCTAAAAAACTAACATAGTTACCAACAGTAACAGTGCCAGATTAGTCGGCCAATAAAGTAGCTTTGGGATTAAGTTATTTTTATAATCAATCCAATCAATTTTGATATTAGAAGCAAAAAGTATGGCATTAATTGCGACTAAAAGAATCATTATATATAGTATAAAGTAGAAATAATCAAGATAAATAATACCTGCCGTGATAATTTTTTGTCTGAGATTAATCTGATCGATAATGACAATGAAAAGAAAAGCCCCACAAGCGGAAACGATCTCTAAAGCGGTAAAATCTTGATTTTCACCGCTCTCTGTATGTTTGATGATCAGTATTTGAATACAAAAAAGCAGTAATAGGACAACAATAATTATCATCATATTACTAATCAGTACATTGATAAAATTTCGTTGGAGAACAACCGTAAAATAGAGTTCGGGAAAATTGTCCTGGCCGATATAGCTGTTAAGTCCAAAATTGGTATTATAGTTATTGAGTTTGTACTGGAAAAAACTACTCTTAATATCCCAACCAGGTAAAACAAAATCCTCTGCTAAACCGGGTAGGGAAGTAGGAACCATCAAATCGTAGGCATCAAAATCTGGGGTGAGGATGATATTTTTGTAGAAGTCTTTAGGCCAGAGGCGAATCCAGACATCTTTAACATCAAAGGGATATTTAGAATAATCAAAGTTTTCTCGGAGTTTAGCTTCAAAATACCAGACGATCACTTCAAAATTTTGGTCTTGATGACGATGAATCTCGGTTACATTGGGATCAACTGCTTCGGGAAGAATAAAACCCCGACTGACGTTTTGAGGGATATTCTTATCATACTTTTGCCAAATATAGCCCGTGATAAACACATCATTAGCATCTTCAAATTCTAGAGACTGCACAAAAACTCCTGTGGGAATATAGAGGGGGGAGTCTTTAGGGTTTTCGGATTTACGAGATTGCAAGAATTTATTTAAACCCGCTTTTTTCAGAAGCACTATATTGTTTTTCTGTTCGATTTTATGTTCAGAGATTTGGAGATACCAGATAGATCCGATTCCCGCCAGCAAGACAACAGAAGTGGAAGAAGAGACAGCCCAAAGACTGCGAACACTGCCTTTGTAAGCGCGAAAGATTAGGATAAATAGAAAAAAGAAAAAGCTAATTATCTGTAGGTTAATCAGCAGCAGTTTGTGATGTAAGCTCTTGGTATTTAATAAAATTTCATCTTGAACAAAGACAGCAATTAATGTCCAACTTGTAGTAGGAATAGGTTCAAAAAATATCCAGCTAGATTGTCCCGTTAACGGATTTTGAAAATCCATTTCAATCTTAGAGCCTTTGAGAGCTTTTTGGGCTGGAACTCGCAATTTTTCTGGTTTATATGCTTGAGAAATTATTTGAAAGATGGTTTTTTGCTCTTTAACCCAATCTTCTCTATGACTATAGATAAAAGTTCCTTTTTTAGATAGGATAAATCCGTAGCCAGTCTTACCTAGTTTGAGGGAGTTCATTAAGTTTTTTAACCCATCTAGAGAATAGTTGGCGAAGACTAACCCAGAAGGAATATTTTTTTTGGTTTTCGGATTAAGGCGATAAAAAGGAGTGCTAAATTCTGCGAGTAAAGTGTTAGTTGCCGCTCCAAAATGAGGTTCTAACCAAACTGAACCGGAGGCTAAGGACTGGATATACCAATCACCCTTTCCGGGTTGAGTATAATCGTAAAAAGATTCCAGTTGCAGTAATTGCAGTTTACCCTGTTTTCTGATGTAGTAGGGACCATACAGACGCATCTGGGATTTGTAAGTATAGGAAGCATAAGCCGCACCGACACCGAACCAATTGGGATTTTGTTCTATCGTGCTTTTTAATCGCTCAAGCAACTGTCGATCTTTAAGTTTATCCTTACTGATATCGTGGGCGATAGAATTGGCACTATCCTGGAGTTTACGAAGCTGGTTATCGATTTCTTTAGCGGCGCGGACAGCTTCTTGTCGAGCATTATTTTTCGCTGTTTCTCTGGTTTGATTTTTCTCCCGCCAGTAAGCATAAATGGTGAAGGTTGCCGACAAGAAACTGATAACGCAGAGAGACAAGGACAGTCTAAAGATTCGTTGTTGCCAAGGATTGGTTTGAGTTTGCATTTTTAGTAGCGTTTGGGGAGCATCTCACTTACGCGATAAGTAATTATACTTAGCCTAAAAGCCACTCTTAATCGTGTCTTGGAACGAAATAGAGGCTTTTAAAGACTGCGTACATGGAGAATTAAAACAAGAATTACCCTCGAAAAGCCTATTTT
>NZ_JAPZQJ010000211.1:0-7527 GCF_027530405.1 Microcystis sp. LE19-41.2A
TAGAGACAGACATTACCGCGATTTTTGTCAATTGTTTGCGATCTAGAGCGAACTAATCAATTAAATCTCTTGCCAGATAAGGATTTAGTCGATTTATGCCCCCATATCGAACCATACCAAGTCCCGAAGAGCCTCTAATTCTTGCACGCTTTTACTTCTCGTCTAACCTCATAATCACATAGATCAGATGAAGTCAGACAAGCTCCTCTTGCCAGCAGACGATAAAACCCATTCGGTACATTGATAAACTTCTGTAAATAACTTTTGATCTTCTGGCCAGTCTTCACCGAGCGGGGTTACTAATAAGCTTAAAATGTTAGAGTCCAGAATTACCATCACTCTTTTAATAAAACTCATTCCAGCTAACATTTCTTCACTGCTAACTAACGGCAAAGATAACAGCAAATCTTCTATAGTGATCGTTATGACTTAGATAGCTCCTTAAGAACAACTCATGTTCTCATACTAGAATAATTATCCGAAAGGGATTCGATTGTATTTAGGGCTTGCTGAATAAACCTAAACACCCCACACTCCACGAAAAACTTTTTGCCGCAAACCCTAACTATTGGTTATGTTTCCGCTGCAACTAGCGCACAGACTAATCTTCGCTTTCTTGATCATTCCTCTCTTCAAACCCTAGCCAAAAAAGTAACGCATTCTCAACCTCCATCATTTGCTCAGATGTCAGATTTCCTAATTTACGCAAAAGCTTTGCATGGGGAATTGTAACGATGTTTTGTACATCAAAGACTCCTTCTCTAAGGAAGCGAGCTTGGACTTTCACTTCAAATCTTGAACCACGAGAGCTTGTCGTATGTGGAACCAGAGTCGCTAAGGCACGCTCTTGATTGCGAGCAGGAATACTGATAACCAAACAGGGTCTGACTTTGGCCACATAACCCAGATCAACCAGCCAAACCTGACCACGATCAGGGCTATCCACAGGAAGCTTCCTGATCATCTAATTCTAGAAAAATTCCCTCGGCATTGAGGACTAGATCTTCATCAGATAAGGGCGGAAAATCCAGGTGAATTGTCCGCTTCAGAATCTCTAATAGCAAATCTGAGCGCTCTGAGTCTGTCAAGCGGTCAAAGGTATCTAAAAGTTCCTGAACTATAGCAGTCATAGCAGTTACCCTATATCTGCTCAATACTATAACACAAGCTTAACAAGGCTCTTAGTTATTGCTTGACAGCCCCAATAAATTCCGAATGTAAGTTTGGAATCCCCTCAAACCGCCATCGTCATCCCAACGCTGTCTGAAAGTTGGTAACTTCTCCAATTCCATCACCTTCCCACCCTGATAGTTGAGAACTTCTCGATAATCAAACATCGCATCTGCTTTGGCTGATACAGGTGGATTATCAAAATCAATAGCCCAAAGCACCTCAACAATTCGATAGATGTCGTAATTATCCTTGCCAATTTCACGTTCGGCTTTGCAGTCGAGAACTTTTACTAAATGGGTAACATACCCTTGCTGCCTGAGTAGTATCAAACTATCTTTTTCGGGTTTATTGGCATTGACTTCATCGTCTTTCCATGCCAGTTTGAAGGAATTAGAAACCTTATATTCCCGATATGCCCATGTACCATCGTGTCGCCTTACATTTTTAGTCCACTTCAGAGCTTGTAAATCCATGTCAATATCTCTAAATAAAACTATAAGTTAAACTCGATCGCGATGACGGCGATCAGCGATAAAAGACTCCACCAATTTAACATCTTCGACACTACCGATCACTAAAGGTGTGCGGTAGTGTAATTTATCGGGAACGATATCTAAAAGATTTGTCACCCCATCACTAGCTTTACCTCCTGCCTGTTCAATTAAAAAAGCAAGGGGAGCAGTTTCATAAATTAAGCGCAATTTTCCCTGGGGATTTTTAACAGTACCCGGATAGAGAAAAACGCCTCCCTGCATTAAAATTCGATGGATATCTCCCACTAATGCCCCACTGTAACGGGCCGTGTAACCATCATGACGGTGGACATAACGAGTATAGTCGCGAATTGCCTCATCCCACTGCCAAAAATTGCCCTCATTGGTACTATAAATCGGACCGTGATCGGGGATAATAATATTCTCTTGGGCGAGGATAAATTCCCCTAAACTGGGGTCAAGGACAAAGGCATGAACACCGCGACCGATCGAGTAAACTAAAATAGTCGAGGGTCCGTAGAGAATATAACCGGCGGCGATTTGTTTACGACCATTTTGCAGTAAATCCCGCGCCTCTCCGTCTAAATCATTGTCTTCCTGTTGACGGATGGCAAAAATCGAACCCACATTTAGGTTAATATCCACATTGGAAGAACCATCGATCGGGTCGTAGAGTAGGGTATAGCGACCGATGGGACAGTTTTCTGGGATATAATAGGGTTTATCCATTTCCTCGGAAGCAAGACGGCAAACTAAACCACTTTGCTTAAAAACCGAGATAAATACCTCATTGGCAAAAACGTCCATTTTCTTGACCGATTCCCCTTGGACGTTGGTTTCTCCAGTAAAACCTAGCACATCCGCCATTAATCCCGCTTTACTGAGACGACGGGCAATTAATTTTCCCGCTAGGGCAATCCGACTCATAATTGCGCTTAAATCCTGCGCGTCGGGGGAAAAGCTTTGTAGTTGTTGCAGGACGTGACGAGAGAGGGTGGTACAATCTCGATCGAGGCTATGTTCGGGGATAGAAAAGGGAATATTGCTAACCATAACTGTAATTGCCAGTGTTGAAGTAAAAAGGGAAACCCGTCTAGTCTCAATTATGACTATGGTTTGATCCTAGCCAAGATTTTCCCTATTGCGGGCCAATTTTTAGATCAGTTTTAGAGTTGGCTAATTTTCCCCTCATTGATCATTAAATTTTGGTCAATAAGTAGCTGTTTATAATTAAATTGAAGATAAATTTTGGTTTCGATCCCCCCTTAATCCTAGGGTTGATTCCGGGTAGGGTTGATTCAAGGTAGGGTTAATTCATGAATCAACCCTACCCTTGATAAGGGGGGTGTCTGACAGTTTTTAACACTAACTACTTAGTTGCCATCTAACTTGAAGTCGATGGGGATACACCGGGCAAGCGTTTATATTTCAAGTAATAGGCAAAACCTGTTATTAAAACAATAATTATTGTGCCGATACCTAAATAGTTAGGAAGCCAAAAAGCTGCCGCAATGGTGTTAATTTCTCCCGGTTTTAAATGCCAAATTAACTGATTGTCAACTTGTTCTACCGGGGGATTTAATCCTGAGTCATCTTCAATATTTTGACCAGCGAAGGGAGTCTTTAAAGCGAAGTCGATATCGACTAAAGAACCGGGGCTAACGATAATATTTCCCTGTTCAGAAAGTACACCTAAAGCCCGCAAATCAACGGTTAATTTTAAGTTTTTCTGAGTCAAAAAGAACCAATCTCGTTCTGTAACTGCCAGTTTTGAGTCTAGTTGCAGTAACTTTATATCATCGGTATTAGCAGAGTTTTTGATTTTAAAGGAAGAACTAGGATCAAAAAATTGATTAAATTTTTCCTCTAATTCCTGACTATTACTAAAGGGAATAGTCACAATTATTTCTCGTTCGGAAATAGGAGCGGTTTTCCCCTTAAGTAATTTTGCCCTCTGTTCGATACTATTTAACCATTTAGTGGCTTCGGTTTGACTGAGACTGGTTAAGCGTTGTCCGAGGGTGATATGTTGAATAATTTCCCCGTGGTGTTGGTGGGGAAAATTAATGCCCACATCGTAACGGACACAGCCAGTTAAAAAGAGAAAAATACCGCATAAAAAGGGCAGAATAAAGCGGGTTTTTCCGATTTTTTCGGTGGTTGGTTGATTCATAATTAATCTTCTTCTAAGTCGTCATAACTTGCTGAACTGCCACCGCTAACCGTAACTAGATCGATTTGCTGACGATAATAGTCTACATCTTTTATCTCCACTTCTACCTCATCACCGAGACGATAGGCAACGCGATTTTTCCGTCCTACCAAACAGCTATGACGGGCGCGATATTCGTACCAATCATCCTTGAGAGAAGAAACATGGACCAACCCTTCCACTAATAAATCGGAAATTTCCACGAAGAAACCATAGGATTGTACACCGGTAATTAAGCCGCGAAAAACTTGACCCATTCTTTCTTTCATTTTCTCGGCTTTTTTCAATCCTTCTAGGTCTTTTTCGGCATCTTCAGCAATTTTTGAGCGATCATTGAGATGGGAAACAATTAGATGGCTTTCTTCTTCTAACTCCTCCTGAATTTGACTTGGGAGAATATTCCAATGAATCTGTCCATGACAGCTATTACTGCCCAAATTAACCCCGACTTTGACGATTTTGCTGCGGCGATCTTTCCCCTCGGTTAATAGGAGTTTTAACACCCGTTGTACCCAAAGATCGGCATATCTTTGCAGGGGTGAGAGACAGTGGGTATAATTGCCAGGATAGGCCAAACCAAAATGCTGTAAAGGATGGCTGCTATATCTAACTAATTTGAGAGTTTCTTGCAGGAGATAATTGAGGACTTTCACCGATGTGGAAGCGGAAAAAATGCGGGTGAGATTTTGATAGTCATTGGGTTTAATCTCCTCCTCGGCAGTTAAATTTAATTCTGCCCCTAAATTATTGGCTAATTTGAGTAAATCCTCCAATTCATCCCAATCCGGTTCCGATTGTCCACAGTAGATACAGGGTAAGTGTAAAGCTTGCAAATGTTCAGCGACGACTTTGCCGGCTAAAATTGCCACTTCTGTCAGTAAAGAACGGGCCGGTAAATTATTAGAAGCGAGAACAGTCCCCCCCCGTCCTTCGTCTTTGTAGGGAGAGATTTTGTCTAATTTAATATCAAAACTACCCCGCTGCAGACGTTGGGATTTTAGGGTGGGGCAAACGCTAAAAAATAAATCTTTCAGGGTTTCAACGGTATCGGTGGGGGCAGCTTCGCTATCTTCTTCACTGAGCAGATCGCGCACCTGTTGATAGGTAAAATGTTGATCCACTTGGATGAGGCTGCGGGTGATTTCGTACTCCACTAGCTCCCCCTTGTCATCGAGGGTGACGAGGATAGAAATAGCGGGGCGCTGTTCTTGCGGTGACAGGGAACAACGACTGGTAACGGCAGCCGGGACTAATGGCAGCACTTTTTCGCCTAAATAGACGGCAGTTCCCCGTTTTTTGGCAACTTTATCCAATAATCCGCCCCGTTCAATGTAACGGGCCACATCGCTGATATGAATGGCGACTCGCCAGCGATTTTGGTTGATTTTCTCTAAAGAAAAGGCATTTTCAATGATCGGGGGATAATCCAGGGGGTTGTCATCTTCGATGGTAAAGGTGAAGAGTGGGGTTAAATCTCGCAGTTGTTCTTTTTCGCCACTATCGAAGAAATACGCTAAATTATCGGCAATTTCGAGGGCTTCCGGCGGAAAATTATGGGGTAGATCGTGTTTACAGGAGACGATATCGGTGTCGGCAGCGGCCTCGGCCGTGGAACCGAGAACACGAGTAACTTTACCGATGGGAGGCATTTCCCCTAGGGGATAACGGAGGACGGAAACATGAACGAGGTGATCGATGTTTTCTTGGAGATTTTGACCGTTTTCGAGGAGATTAAGGGTAAATTTCAGGCGATCATCCAGGGGAACCGCCACAAACCGCTCATTTTCCTGTTTTACTTGCGCTAGAAGCGAAGGATTAGCCCGTTCGAGAATTAATCTCACCTCTCCCTCCGGGGAACGACGACGGGTCCCCTCGCGGATGATTTTGACTAAAACTCGATCGCCATTCCAAGCGTTACTTAAATGATTTTTCGAGACGTAGATGTCATCAGCATCTTCGATATCTTGGATAGCAAAGCAAAATTCTTTACTGGAACAGCGCAGCTTTGCTTCTACGACATTTTCCTCGATCACACGACGATAGCGCCCGCGTTCTTTGACAACCATTCCCAGACGTTCCAAAGCACCGAGAATCACTTGCAATTTTTCGCAGCTTTCGGGATCGTCTTCGCAGCCCAGTTTTTTTTCGAGAAGTTTACCCGTAGCTAATTTATCATCACTAAGATGAGAGAGGAGTGTGGCGATCGAGAAGTCCATCTAACAATAATCCTTACTTACAAGACACTGACGGAATCGTGAATAATTAAGTTTAAATACTTAATAATGAGAAGATTGATTTAAACCATTGACTCGAGAGATTATCTCTGTCGGGGTAATTGCGATCGCTGCTGGTGACAGTGAAGGTAAACTGACCAAGCATCGAACCCCCGAACCTACCCTGAGAATTATCGAAGCCTTCGTTAGTATAAGCCAATAGCGAACACCGGCAAACTTTTCGGCGATCGCTAGTCTTTCTGGCAGAAGCTTCAGCCTAGTAGAATCTTGTTGCTGTGGGCAAGGCTAATCCTAGAACTGAAAATTTTATCTAACCTTTAATCTTAGCAAGAACTTGCTACATTTTTCCATAATTGCGATAGAGTATTCTAATATAAGTACAAAAGAACTCGAAAAAGTCACCATGTTGCAAAAGTTACGCCAACGTTACCCCCAAGTTGCCCTGATTAGTGAGTTAGTTCAAATCGATCACGGCAAGTATATTGTGAAAGCGATCGTCGAAATTGAGGGAAAAACGGTCGTTACAGGTTTAGCTGCGGCAGATACGGTGGAAATCGCCGAAGATAGAGCCAGAGAACGAGCTTTACTGCTTTTAGAGGCTGAAAGCACCCCCGATCTCCAGCTTGTGGAAAAAGTCAGCCCCAATAATATTTCTCTACCAGAAGATTTACCTAAACCCGTCGCTAGTGCCAAAAAATCGACCAAAACGCCTAAAGTCACTGAAATACCTCGTCCTGAAGCTAAAATTGAACCGGAATTACCCCAAGTTAAGGATATTCCCCCAGCTAAAATTGAACCGGAATTACCCCAAGTTAAGGATATTCCTTTACCAGAACCAGAGCCTTTATTATTAGAAATGGAAACCGATAATTACTCCTTATTATCAGAATTGCCAGAAGAAGCGAGTTTAACCGAAGAAGAACCCCCAGAACCGGAACCAGTTGTTGTTATTCCCGAAGAAATCGATTATTCAGTTCTTAAAACTAAAATTGATGTGGAGATGAAACGATTAGCTTGGACCACAGAAAAAGGTCGGGAATACCTGATTTCTACCTATGGCAAAAAGTCCCGTTTACTGCTAACTAATGAGGAGTTATTAGAATTCTATAACTACTTATCTAGTATCAGTGCCTAATCACTAAACCTGCTGCATAAATCAAAAATCTTCCGTTAAGTGAGAAGTCTCCGAGCCAGTATTCTCCGAGTCAGGAGAAGCAGAAAGAAATAGGCTCTTCGGTTTGTGTTATGCAATGGACGGGGATTATAAGGGATGGAACCCTTATATAGAAAGGCATTTAGCGATTTTTGTCAATTGTTTTTTATCTAGAGCGAACTAATCAATTAAGTCTCTTGCCAGATAAGGATTTAGTCGATTTATGCCCCCCTATCGAACCATAACAAGTAACGAAGAGCC
>NZ_JAPZQJ010000196.1:0-5846 GCF_027530405.1 Microcystis sp. LE19-41.2A
TAGGGTTTGCTGAATAATGGTAAAACCCTTTTAAAATAAGGCTTTTGACCTGTTAAAATCCGATGTTCATGCTGCGAAAATCCGATTGGGACTCTCAAAAACCTTGCATTATCCCTCTCGTAGTACATAAATTGGTACAAAAAAAGAGGGCAACAAAGCCTGAAACGACCAGCTACTGACTCCTGACTCCTGACTCCTGACTCCTGACTCCTAACCCCACCAACAAACTTTTTCAGCAAACCCTAAATAGTTGACTAATCACAGAAAGACCCGCGCAAGCGTAAATTTTCCCGCAATTCCTCGGTCATACCCACATTATCGGCAAACTTTGCCCCCTTCACTTTTGCCCCGCTAAAATTCGCTTGAGTGATGTTGACTTCAACCAAATTAGCTCCTTCTAAATTGGAGCCAATTAAATTAGCTAAAGCCAAACTAGAACGGTAAAAATCAGCATAACTTAAATCGGCATTAGCTAATAAGGCTCCGCTTAAATCCGCTCCCTTAAAACTAGCATGACTGCCATTAATTTCACTTAAATCAGCATCGGTTAAATTGGCCCCCCGCAGATTCGCTTGATAGAGATTAGCCATGCCTAAAGATATGCCACTTAATTCCGCTGCCAAGAGATTTGCCCCGGTAAAATCCGTTAGGGGATCCAGTTCAGCTAATTGGGCCAGTTCGAGAAAATCATCAGTAACAGAAGCATAAATTCCCTCGATTTGTGCCTGCAATTTCTCTAAATTTTCTGATGCTGCCGGTTGCGGTTCAACCAGAACAGTATCTAATTCTACCTGCGATGAACCCAAAGAAATACGACTCAAAAAAGCATCAAATTGATTTTCCATTAGGAAAAATGCTAACTTTCGCTCTAAAATACTATGTTTATTGGGACTTAGATCGTGTTTCCATAATCCCGATGTTTCCGTGATACAGATATCGGCAGCCGTCAGCGAAAATTGCACCGTGAGATGATAAGGTTCTTCCTCCACACTGACGGTTCCTAGGTTAATCCTTTCGATCGCTCCTGTAAATATTGACTGAGGACTTTTGAAAGATAACCGCCATTGATGATTATTAATACGATTTATGTATAACTCTTGACTAGAAAGAGGATTAGGTGTTAGGTGACAATTAACTAAAACAAAATCTAATTTTCCTCCTTTTAGACCCCATTTGATTTCCCCGCCGAGGAGAGATTGAATTTGAGCTTGTAGGTGTAAAGTTAAATATAAATCAAATTTTTGCGAGTCGGTGGCTACTGGTTCTAGGGTTAACGATACACTATCGGGGTAGCGATCAAAGGCAGCTAAAAGACGCATAATCTAAAAAAGAAAAGTCAAAATAAACAGTAAAAAAGTGGTGTTTCTCTGACCTTAAAGCCGAGAACTCACCCCTATTTAAAACAATAGCTGATTTTCTCGATCCTCGCTGAACATTTCTTCGGCGATCGCTGAATGATTGCCCCTGAAAATCAAGGTTAAATTAGTTGACTTTCTCTTTTTTGCCGATATTGCCGTCCGCATTAAAAAACATCGGTAAAAAGCGTTCCATAAACATTTGTGGATCACGATTCCAGGCTTTTTGCGCCGCTTCTACCCGGAATAATTGTAATTTCGGGTCGAGAAGGGATTGGGGTAAACGTTCCATCAGATATTGAGGACGTTCCCAAAGCGGCATAGTGGCGGCGATTTCCATTAAATGACCGACGCGGCGCAATTCTGCCCCGAGGGTGATATCCATACCCGATTCATAGGCGGCCTGTTCGATCGCTGAGTATTTGGTCTTAGCTTTTTCGACTTTTTGCCGATGTTCGGGGCTTTTTTGGGCAATTTTGGCTAACCAACGATTGCCCCAACGCACATGACCCGCTTCTTCAGGAAAAATTTTGGCGATCGTTTCCTGAATTTTCAGATTTTCCGGGGTTTGTTCCCCTGCTTTGAGGGCATAAATATGGGCGGCAAAGTATTCGCATCCCCGTTTTTCCGTGACGTTAATTGCCGCTAGGGCCGCAATCAGTCCATCTTCCCTTTGTTCTTCGCCTTGGAATTGATCTTGATCGAGAAGACGTTCAAATTCATCGATATAGGACAACCCCGGCGGTTTCCCCACATCGGCCCCCAATTCGATTAATAAATCGGTTAACCAGTAGGCATGGCGGGCCTCATCGACGACGTGACGGGAAAGCTCCTGGATCAGTTCTTTTGGTTGTCCGTCTAAGGTTTCGATCAGTTCGGTCAGGTCTTTACAGCTACGTTGTTCGTTGTAGCGGTAACGGTTGAGGGTGACAAGATGAATTTCGCGATCGCTAATGACACGCTTCATGATGTCGCGAGCGCTCATCGTCTTCTTGAATTTACGAGGGTAAGCAACGGTCATGATTTTGTATCGTTTTGTAAACGGCTTCCCGTATTCTAACGGAGTTTTTTCCCAATCTGGCAAGGGAGCGGCAAGTGGCAAGCTTTTTTCAGTGATCAGTGAAAGATAAGCTGCCCGCGCATTTAAATTGCTTGTGGAGATGAGATACTCTTTCCTCTTGCACTCTTGCAACAGTAAAGAGATTGGGGGGAGATTCGGCTAATCTAAGAATAAGCGGTTAAAATGCGTCTTAGCTGATCGAGGAAAACTAGAATTGTCTATGAACACATTCACTCCCCATCAAATTGTTAGTTTATTCTGCAAAAATCGAACTTTATACGGAGAAGTAATTCAGGTGATCGAAAGTCGTTCGGCTCTTTGGGTGCGTCCTCTTTGGTTAATTGTAGCCGATAATTTTGAGACCATTGATGTGCGGGAATGTTCCGATTTAATTCTACCTATCAACTTATTTAACCCCGCCTTAGACACGGAAGTTTTACCCCTATTTTCCCAAGTAATTAAAGATAATTATATCGCCAATATTTCCTATCCTCTCCAGGACTTTTTGCAGAAAGTTTGTCAAAGTTATCCCGAATATTTTCAGAAAAATCTATGATTGACGAAGGCTACGTTAAATACAATTGTACTTGGATTCCTGACCATCCCTTAATAAGCTCAGAGATTGCAGAATTAAATTATTGGCGCCATCGCCTCTATCGACTGGGATTAATCGGTCAATACGATAACGGAATCGGTTTTGGGAATGTGAGTCAACGAGGGAAAATAGACAAAGAAATTATTATTTCTGGCACTAACACCGGGGGAATACCGGTATTAAATGAATCCCATTACACCAGAGTTATAGACTACGATTGGAAAGAAAATCGGGTCACTTGTCGGGGAACAATCGCCGCTTCTTCAGAAACTCTCACCCATGGAGCAATTTATGAAGCGAATCCCCAGATTAATGGGGTGATTCATATTCACCATCGCCCCCTGTGGCAAAATTTGATGTATCGAGTGCCGACCACCCAAGAAAATATCGCCTATGGAACCCCAGAAATGGCCGCAGAAATTATCCGTTTATGTCAAGAAGATCGTCTAGAGGAGCAACAAATTTTAGTGATGAGTGGTCATGAAGAAGGAATTATCGCCTTTGGGCAAAATTTAGCAAAAGCGGGTAATTTACTATTAGCCTATTACCAGCAATCTCAATCATCTTGAAAGTGACCTCCCCTCCAACTCAGCACCAGGGAGACAAAAGTGGTTTTAATTTAGTCGTTTTCATGTTAACTTGTTCTGTAGATTTTCGTTTTTGAGGAATGCCATCGTGATCGACATCTTCCATCATCTATCTGTCTCGATCGACTTTTCGCCTCTTACCAATGTCTTGATGACTATTTCGGAGCAAGACGTGGATATCATCGGGAATGTCCAGAAATCCTTCTCAAATTTCGTCAAAACTGGGCAAGCATGGGCCCTATTAATCGGTTTGATTGTCGGTTATATGTTTCGAGGTTTTACTTCTTATTAGCTTTTCGCCTATCAGCATTCAGCCAGAGCGAGCAATTCTTGCTATTCTTATGTTTGTAGAGTTGGAGATTTTTCTAACCTGAAGCGGTAATGCTATCAGCGCCGGATTATTCCCCAAAATTGTCCAGCATATTTTGGTTAACTTTATCCACAATAATCTAACGAAAACAGTGACAGCAAAGAAAACTTGGAGCGATCGCTTTGAAGGTAGTCTCCATCCTACGATCGTGGAATTTAACGCCAGTATTGGCTTTGATATCGAATTAATCGAGTATGATCTCACCGGATCGATCGCTCACGCCAAAATGCTCGCCTATACGGGTATTATCAGCCCCGAAGAAGCAGATAGTCTCGTCTCTGGATTGGAACAAATTCGTCAAGAATACCGCACCGGCAACTTTAACCCCGGCATCGATCAAGAGGACGTGCATTTTGCCGTGGAACGTCGTTTAACCGAGATCGTGGGAGATGTGGGCAAAAAACTGCACACGGCCCGTTCGCGGAATGATCAGGTAGGAACGGATATTCGTCTGTATCTTAGACAACAAATCGATGATATTAGGCAAGAAATTCGCAATTTTCAGCAAGCTTTAGTCAATCACGCTGAAAACCATCTGGAAACCCTGATCCCCGGTTATACCCACCTACAGCGCGCCCAACCGATTAGTTTAGCCCATCATCTCCTAGCTTATTTTCAAATGGCCGAACGGGATCACCAAAGATTAGGAGAAATTCGCGCCAGGACTAATATTTCGCCCCTAGGATGCGGGGCCTTAGCCGGGACGACTTTTCCGATTGATCGTCATTACAGTGCCAATTTACTCGATTTTGAGCAGGTGTATAACAATAGTCTCGATGGAGTCAGCGATCGAGATTTTGCCATTGAATTTATGACGGCCGCTAGTCTGATTATGGTCCACCTGAGCCGTTTGAGCGAAGAAATGATTCTCTGGTCTTCCCAAGAATTTAGTTTTATCACTCTCACCGATAGTTGTGCCACGGGATCTAGCATTATGCCCCAGAAAAAAAATCCCGACGTTCCCGAATTGGTGCGCGGCAAAACAGGGCGGGTTTTTGGGCATTTACAGGCGTTATTGACCTTAATGAAGGGTTTACCCCTAGCTTATAACAAAGACTTGCAGGAGGACAAGGAAGCGTTATTTGATGGCGTTAAAACCGTGCGGATTTGTTTGCAAGCGATGACGGTACTTTTAGCCACCGGAATTCAATTTAAAACCGACCGATTAGCTAATGCGGTGGCGGAAGATTTTTCTAATGCGACGGATGTGGCGGATTATTTAGCCAGTAAGGGAATTCCCTTCCGAGAAGCTTATAATTTAGTCGGGAAAGTCGTTAAAAGCAGTTTGGCAGCGGGTAAGTTATTGAAAGATTTAACCCTGACGGAATGGCAAGAATTACATCCGGCTTTTGAGGCCGATATCTACGACGCGATCGCTCCTCGTCAGGTGGTAGCGGCCCGTAATAGCTATGGTGGCACAGGTTTTGAACAAGTGCGATCGGCTTTAATTCAAGCTAAAGCCATTCTCGATCATCGAAAATTTGCGTCTGAAACCCCGCCGTTCTAGGTTGGCTTTACTGTTAAATACTAGCGCATTTACACGATATATGCTAGAATGTGAGATATGGAGAAAGCCTATTCGTTTCGATTTTACCCCACACCAACACAAGAGTCGCTATTGCGGCGCACATTGGGCTGTGTAAGATTGGTTTACAATAAGGCACTCCATGTCAGAACACAAGCTTGGTACGAAAGACAAGAAAGAGTAGGATATACTGAAACTTCTTCAATGCTAACTGATTGGAAAAAACAAGAAGAATTAGACTTTTTAAACGAAGTTAGCTGTGTACCTTTACCACAAGGGTTAAGACACCTACAAACAGCTTTCACTAATTTCTTTGCTGGTCGTACTAAGTATCCTAACTTTAAGAAAAAACAT
>NZ_JAPZQJ010000632.1:0-5851 GCF_027530405.1 Microcystis sp. LE19-41.2A
CGGGCGGCTCCCCAGAACAGTCTCAGCCTGGAAGTTGGTCACTAGCTAGACACTACCTAACAGCCACAGGCGATAGGCTGAGAGGCCAGAGATGCTGTCGTGGCTTTCATCTTACCTCTCAGCGGTTTTTGAGATGTTGCAGACGAGAGAATTTATGTCCGACTACTTATCTGATTACTTATGTCCTTTCAAGAGAAGCGAATCATCCCCATAGAAATCGTCAATCCCAACTCGCCAGCCGAACTTTTACTAGCTCTCAATCAATGGCTAGAATTAGAGTTGATTGCCGACAAAAGACTAGAATTAGCAATAAATGCGAGAGAAAATTCAGTTCAAGAAACCCTCGCTCTGACAATAACCACCAGCGTCCCTATATCTAAATTTTTAGAAGGTTTGGGGCAATGGCAGGAGCGAGGCTGGCTGACTGCTTCTCAAATCCGGGTTGTTATAAGAGTGAGAGCTTCCCATCCCTCTCTACTACAAGGTTTAGAACAATGGCTCCAATTAGGATTACTTGGGGAATCTCAAGTCAAGCAACTGTGTCGGGAAAACCTCTCCTGTGTCATGCCTATACTGACAACTGCCCCTACCAGAGAGCCG
The DNA here is from genome assembly GCF_027530405.1 of Microcystis sp. LE19-41.2A. NCBI lineage: Bacteria > Bacillati > Cyanobacteriota > Cyanophyceae > Chroococcales > Microcystaceae > Microcystis > Microcystis sp. LE19-41.2A. Next base: position 601 of record NZ_JAPZQJ010000632.1, read on the forward strand.
CTGCCAGACCCCATCTCCTCCCAGCCGCCTCCCCCACCCGCGCTACCTTCTCGACGGCCAGAAGCTCCCCGTAGAATCCCGCCACGGCCGCCAACATCTCCTCGACGGCAGGAAACTCCCAGCCAGTTTGGACAAATGTTACAGTCTCTGATGGCAGAATTGAGCGTCCTCTGGCTGCTGCTGTTGGGAGTCTTCATGGTGGTCATCTCCTCTGGTGTCCTCGCCGCCAACTTTTGGGAAAAATTCTCAAGCGCCGGACAGTATGGGGTTTTGTGGCTTTATACTTTAGCTTTTTGGGGAGCCAGTTTTTGGAGTAGCCAACAGCCGGGCCTGCGCCTGACCAGTCAAGCTTTGCGCCTGGTTACCCTGTTGCTAGTACCGATGAATTTTCTGGCCATGGATAGCTTGGGCTTGTGGCGCAACCCTCTAGCCTGGTTGATTGTGGTAGTGGCTGCCCTTTCCCTTACCGCCGTAACAGTTCAACTATTCCGGGGGAGGTACGGGGGAACTGGCCCGGCAGGATTTTCTCAAAGTCTGCCGAATCACTTGGGATTGAGCTATCTGCATTGGGGATGGGCAATTGGGGGTTTTCCCTTGCTGGCAACTTACTTGGGCGTGGTGGGAACAACTTTGATCTCCCTTTCCCGTGTTCCTGAAGGAGCCGGACAAGAAGCAGCATCAAGGAGAGAAAGATTAGCCCCTTTTAGCTTAAATGAGGCAATTGTCGTCTATGGGCTGGTTATCCTGCTGGTGCGGGCAATTTTTATCGCTCAGGTAGAGATTAGCCAATTGGGGCTGGCTGTGGGGATTTGCGGCTGGTTAGCCAGTTGGCAGACCAGACAATCTGTTTCCTTGTGGCAGCGTATCGGCGGTAGCTTGCTGCTGCTAGGTTGGTTACTGTCGGTGGGTGAAACACCTTGGCAAGCCCTAGCAGTGAGTGGTTTATCACTCCTGTTTTTTGCCCGACGCATCGGTTACTCCTGGCGGAAGTTCGACTTGGCAGCAGCCTTGCTGATTGGGTTGCAGGGGTTGTGGCTGGCTTGGCGCTTACTTCCAGACACTTTCAGGCAAGGGGCAATCACCTTGGGGACTGGTTTAACTGGCGCTGAAGCTACCCCTTGGGCGTTACTAAGCTTAGTTTTCTTTCCTTACCTAGTCTTAATCCTATTCCTGACAGATTGGTTCTCCCAATTGGGCAAGCGGGAATTAGCCTCTTTTACCGGCTCGATAGCCTTGTTCTGGGGAACAACCTTGACCTTTTGCTCCTTAGTCAATCCTGCCTTGAGGACGCTCAACTTGGCAGCTTCAACCCTGGCGTTAGTAATTTTCAGCCAACGGCAAGTCAAACTAGCTTCCCTTCAAGAGATTTCCCGCCGTTTTCTCTCCCTGGCCTATCTCACTCACCTAGCTGGCTTGCTCACCCTAATTTTGGCGATTGACTGGGGATGGCCAAGGCTGAGTTGGGCAGTTTGGGGCGTGATTTTAATCATGCTGGCGGTGCTGGAATTGGCATTCAGCGTGAAACAGCCCTTTCCTCCTACTTCCTTGCTCCATCTCCTACACCACACAACTTGGAAGCTGGGACTAATCTTGGCTGGGCTATCCTATGGCTTGTTTATCCTCAATCAGGTGGCAGTTTTCGCCCAGTTGACCTCTGTGTTGGAGCGCCCGCTTATGGGGCTAGAGTGGGGCTTAGTCTGGGGTTTGGCTCCCCTGGCCCTGACTGGGGTGGGAACTTGGAATCTGGCTCGGCGGGAAGTTGCCAGTTGGTTGAGTATAGACGCTTTAGCCCTGTGGCAGTGGCTTATCTTAACAGCCCGACCCCCGCAAGGGTTGGAACCAGGAATTGCCTCAATTAGCTTAGGGATAGCTACAGGATTGATGTTCGTCAATAGCCGTAACTTAGAGCAGGTAGCAGCAGCAGCGATTACCGTAGGTTTTGGCTTGAGTTGGCTGGCACTGTCTTTGTGGGATGGCAGTTTTGGTTGGGCATTGCGGCAAGAAGCAAGCTGGCTGTTGGCAGGGGTAATTACTGCGACAAGCTTGTGGATTCTCCGCCAATGCTTAAGGGCATTACCGAATAATTTGGCGAGAATTTATGCCCAGGTTAGCGATGGTTGGGCAACTTGCCTCTCGCTCCTGATGTTATTGGCGCTTTCTGGTAATGTCCTTAATGCTCCAGACGGTAGAGAAGCGATCGCCACTTGGCTGCTGATGGGGGCGACAGCTTATCGCAGTTGGCAACCCTCGCGCCAACCTAACCTAGTCATTTGGTTGAGCATCTCAGTCCTGCTAGTTGCCCAAATTCCCACCTGGGTAGGGGAAGAAACTCGTCTCGTCACCCTAGCGATCGCCACTGGTTTGATGTTCTTTCAGACTCATCGCCTACAAAAATTAGCAGCGGCTGCCATCACGGTCGGCTTGTCCTTGGGCTTGAGCGTTGCCTTACTAGAGAGATTGCCTCTCCCTGGATTAGATTGGCTGTTGGCGGGGGCAATCGCCCTTATCCCCCTCTCCCTCTGGCTGTTGCGCTATTGGTTGAGCCAGCGTACTTCTGCACTTGCTCTCCTCTATGCCCGCGCCTGCGATGGCTGGGCAATTGCCCTCTGTAGTCTGGAGTTAGTCGCCCTGACTCTCCATTCTCTAGCCGTTTACTCGGATTGGATGGCTGCCTCGATCCTTCCTGTCCTAGCGGCTGCCCTGACTTTAGGGGCGATCGCCTATCGAAGCTACCTCGAGCCGAGTAACTGGGGCATCTACGGGGTAGGCTGGAGCTTGGAACTGTTCACCATCGAAGTTCTCAACCTAACTAAGCAGTCTTTAATTGCCCTAGCGATCGCCAATATTCTCTTGGGATTGCTTACCCAACTGTTGGGAGATTGGTGGCACAGAGATCACAGGCGGGAAATGCTCAATAGCTGGAATATCCTACCCTTGCTCTATGGGGCCTTAGGAGCGGCTCTGCGTTGGGGATTTTTCAGTAGTTGGACTGGCTTGAGTTCTCTGGGACTGGTACTGATTGCCATCGGAGTTGGGCGGCGCTCTCCGGCCAGGAAGCCCTTGTTGTACCTGGGAATTGGCGGGATCTCCATCTCAGCCTACGAGCTATTGTTTTATCAAATTGCCGACCTGTCCCAAGGCGATCAATTTTTGGCAATGGCAGCCCTGGCCGCCAGCTTGGTTTACGGCTATCGATTGCTCTCTCCCTGGTTGGCTGGCTACTTGCATCTGACGGCCTCAGAATTGAAGTTGGTTGCCCACCTGCACTGGGCTTTGGGCAGTTGCCTGTTACTAGGGGCTTTATTCTATCCCGTTGCAGTCAATCAACTGTTGGGATTGGCAACCGGTATCTTTTTGACTCGTTATGCTATCTGGCAAGGGCGCAACCATCCTGACCAGGCGATCGCTGAAATCTGGGTCTATCTGGGTATTCTAGAAGCGACTGGGATTGGGGCCTATGCTGCCAATACTATTCCTCCAATGGAATTCTTCTCTCAATACCTAGTTTCTTGGTTGGGAGTAATCGCCTCTGGGGTGGCTGTTTTCACCTATCTGCTCCCTTGGCGGCTTTGGGGCTGGCCGCCTCGTCCTTGGCAATTCCTCGCTCTTGTTCTTCCAGGACTCGCCCTTGGGGGCAGTTTAGACAAGCTCAATCCCCTAAGTTTGCTGGTGGTGGCTGGATTCTATGCTTGGCTGGCTTGGCTGCGGCAGCAACCCCGGTGGCGCTATCTTACCCTCTTGTTAGTGAATTGGGCGATCGCCCTTTGGCTGGCGGATTTCTCTCTGGCAACTCCCTTCGCCTACAGCAGTCTTGTCGGATTGTCTATCCTCTGTCTTGTCTGGATAGAACCTACCTGTCAGGGGAGGCAAGGCAAATCCTTGCGCCACCTGCTTCGCCTCTTGGGAACAGGCATTATTGCTAGTGCGGCTCTCTGGTTTCATCATCAGACGGGAATCCTGCCTGGCATCCTCAGTTTAGTGGCAATTTTTGCCGGATTAGCCTTACGAATTCGCGCCTTCCTCTATCTTGGCACTTTTACTTTTGTGGCTAATGCTTTCTATCAGTTGGTAATTTTGATTTCCCTTTATCCTCTGCTTAAATGGATTATCGGATTGCTGGTGGGGGTTAGCTTGCTCTCAATTGCTGGCAATTTTGAAACTCGCCGTACTCAATTAACTAGCTTGCTGCAAAATTGGCTCAGAGACTTACAGGAGTGGGATTGACATACTCCCACCGTCACAGCCTAACTTGACGGGGGGAGTATGTCACTGTTGTAATGCTTTTAAGAAGCGTCCCATAGTGGCAAATAAACCGGACTTTTTGGCTTTATTAGCAGGATTAGAACTATCATTAGGAGTATTACTAGAAGCTTTCAGAATCAGATTTTCTAAAGCTTCCCCCATGGGTTTAGTGGATTGTTCGGAAATTAACTCGTAACCGTCTTCTTTTTCGAGCCAAACTTGCCACAAGGAAGGATAGGAACGATACACAATCGCCGATTCCAAGGGACGAAAATAATAACAACTTTCTAGGGTACTTAAAAATCTTTCTCGCAATTGTCGGGCTGCGTAACCGATACCCACTACCGATACATCTTCCAATTGGGGAATCAGAAGAACCACGGGGCGATCTTCGGCAAGGTAACAGAGTTTTTCTACGGAATTAATCTCCACCGAGGAGGGACAAACAACTAAAAACGCTTCATCTTCGGGCTTAATTTTGTTTTCGATGGGAATAAAACGACTACCTAAATCTCCCAGTTGAAAAACTGTTTCTCCCCAATCCCGTCGGGCTAACATGGCGGCTCCAGTATCGGGAAAAATTACCCTTAAACCAGAACCATAACTGTCAAAAATAGAGGCAAAATCAAGGGCTAAAGCTTGTGCTTGTAGAGCAATTTCTGGGATAACTAATTCCACTTGTATGCGTCTAGCTCCCGATTCTAGAGCCAGTTGGGTGGCGGCTTTCGCTTGCAGGATTGTTTCTTCTAGGGAATTGGGTAGGGTCATTTCAGTTATCAGTTATCAGTTATCAGTTATCAGTTATCAGTTATCAGTGACTACCTCTGGTCGTCGGGGACTTAAAATCAGAAAGATTTTAATTTTTATAAAAGGTAGGGTTGATTCATAGTAGGGTTGATTCATAGTAGGGTTGATTCATAGTAGGGTTGATTCATAGTAGGGTTGATTCATAGTAGGGTTGATTCATAGTAGGGTTGATTCATAGTAGGGTTGATTCATTAATCAAACC
>NZ_JAPZQJ010000577.1:0-3406 GCF_027530405.1 Microcystis sp. LE19-41.2A
TATAGAGACAGACATTACCGCGATTTTTGTCAATTGTTTGCGATCTAGAGCGAACTAATCAATTAAATCTCTTGCCAGATAAGGATTTAGTCGATTTATGCCCCCATATCGAACCATACCAAGTCCCGAAGAGCCGGAAAATGTTGATAAAATAGATATTAATAACACTTTAGCGGCAGTTGCGATCGCCTATATTCCCCACACCACCACCGATAGTATTATTCGTTATATCTATCCTCTGGCTAATTGGCAAGCTGTCAGCGATCGAAGTGAGGCAGTGGCAAAATTACAAAGGGGAGAAGTAAACGCAGTGGTTAGTGATGGAATTCTTCTACTGGGGGAACTCGTTAAACAAGGACAGGATCCGCGACAATTTGTGCTACTACCCAGTCAACCGATTACCACCGAACTTTATGGCTGTATTTTACCCAAAAACGATCCCGAATGGAAAAAATTTGTTGATACTGTTGTCGGCAGCAATGATAACCAGAAACTGCGAGAACAATGGTTTAATTTAGAAGAAAGTTCTTTCCCCTATAGGATTCTCAATCAACCCTAAAAATAGACTGTAATTGCTGAAAATTAAAAGTAAGTAAATTCTGTTTTTTTTCTTTTTCCTTGTCACTTTTTTCTGAAAAATTATGTCTTTTGTCGGTTTACATATTCACAGTGATTATAGCTTACTTGATGGTGCTTCCCAATTACCGGCACTAATTGATCGAGCGATTGAATTAGGACAACCAGCGATCGCTTTAACCGATCATGGAGTCATGTATGGTGCGATCGAATTAATTAAAACCTGCCGTAATAAGGGAATAAAACCAATTATTGGCAACGAAATGTATATAGTCAATGGCGATATTGAAGTCAATCTTCGCCACCGAAAATATCATCAAGTTGTTTTAGCCAAAAATACCCAAGGCTATAAAAATCTAGTTAAATTAACAACTATTTCTAATCTGAAAGGTATTCAAGGTAAAGGTATTTTTGCTCGTCCTTGTATCAATAAAGAGTTACTCCAACAATACCACGAAGGATTGATAGTTACCAGTGCTTGCTTGGGTGGAGAGATTCCCCAAGCGATTTTAGCTAATAACAGGAAACTGGCTAAGGAAACCGCTAAATGGTATAAAAAACTTTTTGGTGATGATTTTTATTTAGAAATTCAAGACCACGGTTCTAAAGAAGATCGGATTGTCAATGTAGAAATAGTTAAAATTGCTAAAGAGTTAGGAATTAAAGTAGTTGCTACTAACGATTCTCACTTTATTTCCTGTTACGATGTAGAGGCCCACGATGCCTTGCTTTGTATTCAAACTGCCAAGTTAATTACTGAAGACAAACGCCTCCGTTATAGCGGTACAGAATACTTAAAATCTGCTGATGAAATGCGTTTACTTTTCCGTGATCATCTGCCCGAAGATGTGATTGAAGAAGCGATTAATAACACCTTAGAAGTAGCAGAAAAAGTCGAACCTTATAACATATTTAATGAACCAAGACTGCCTAATTATCCAGTTCCTGCGGGACATACTGCTGATAGTTATGTAGAAGAAATTGCTTGGTTAGGATTACTAGAAAGATTAAAATGTCCTTCTCGTCACGAGATTGAGCCTGTTTACAAAGAAAGGCTTGAATACGAATTAAAAATGCTACAGAAAATGGGATTTTCTACCTATTTTCTCGTCGTTTGGGACTATATAAAATATGCTAGAGATCATGATATTCCCGTCGGTCCAGGACGCGGTTCTGCGGCGGGTTCTTTGGTAGCATATTCTTTAAAAATAACCAATATTGATCCCGTTCATCACGGTTTATTATTTGAGCGTTTTCTCAATCCTGAACGGAAATCTATGCCTGATATTGATACGGATTTCTGTATCGAGAGACGGGATGAAATGATCCAATACGTCACGGAAAAATACGGGGAGGCTAATGTTGCCCAAATCATTACTTTTAACCGCATGACATCAAAAGCTGTCTTAAAAGATGTGGCGCGGGTGTTAGATATTCCCTACGCCGAATCGGATAAAATGGCGAAAATGATTCCCGTTTCTCGCGGTAAACCCACACCTTTAAAAGTGATGATTTCCGATGAAACTCCCGAACCAGCGTTTAAAGAAAGATACGATACGGAACCCCATGTGCGTCATTGGTTAGATATGGCAATTCGTATCGAAGGTACTAACAAAACCTTCGGAGTTCATGCTGCGGGAGTCGTCATTTCTTCCCAACCTTTAGATGAAGTGGTTCCCCTCCAGAAAAATAATGATGGGGCGGTAATTACCCAATATTTCATGGAGGATTTAGAATCATTGGGATTGTTAAAAATGGACTTTTTAGGGTTAAGAAATTTAACCACTTTGAAAAAAACCGCCGATTTAATTAAACAAAATCAGGGCATAGATATCGATCTTGATCAATTGCCTTTAGATGAAAGAAAAGCCCTGCAAATTCGGGCTAAAGGGGAACATAAAAAACTACCTCCCGATATTCTCAAAACCCACGGATTACTAGAAGAAGGGGATTTAGAAGGTATTTTCCAGTTAGAATCATCGGGGATGAAACAGATCGTTAAAGAGTTAAAACCATCGGGTATTGAGGACATATCTTCAATCTTAGCACTCTATCGCCCCGGACCTTTAGATGCGGGATTAATTCCTCTCTTTATTGGCAGAAAACACGGTAGAGAACCCATTCGTTATGATCATCCTTTATTGGAACCAATTCTTAAGGAAACCTACGCAGTTTTAGTCTATCAAGAACAGATTATGAAAATGGCGCAGGATTTAGCCGGTTATTCTCTAGGAGAAGCGGATCTATTGCGTCGGGCAATGGGTAAGAAAAAAGCCTCCGAAATGCAGAAACAAAGGGAGATGTTTATCGATGGTGCTGCTAAAAATGGTGTGGAAAAAAGAATCGCTGAAAATCTCTTTGAACAGATGGTAAATTTTGCCGAATATTGTCTGGGAGGTGAGACGTTAATTTTAACTGAGGAATACGGATTATTACCAATTGCTAAAATTGTGAGCGAAGAAATTAACTGCACTGTTTATACTGTAGATAAAAATGGTTTTGTTTATAGTCAACCAATCTCTCAATGGCACGAGCGAGGTTTACAAGAAGTCTTTGAATACACCCTAGAAAATGGGCAAACTATCCAAGCAACCAAAGATCATAAATTTATGACTAGCGACGGAGAAATGTTAGCCATAGATACAATATTTGAGCGAGGTTTAGATTTAAAATCCTCTGATTTTTCCTAAAAACCAAACCCCCCAATCTTGTCGGATTGAGGGGTAGGAAAGAATAATCCTGGCATCGAGCTATTGTCCCGGTCGGCAACCCGACAAGTATCTTGGCCACGGTGAAGTTTCACAACCGAGTTCGGGATGGAATCGGAGTG
>NZ_JAPZQJ010000277.1:0-9343 GCF_027530405.1 Microcystis sp. LE19-41.2A
GTGTCAGTCTGTAGAGCGACCATAAGACCAGAACAGAGTAAATCTGTTAAGGCAGGTGCGAAAAATCCTTCGGGAAAGAAGCAGAAACCTAAATCGTGAGGTTTGGGAATCACCGTCCGTTTACGGCGGTGAGGATGTCAAAGCAGGAATAGTTTTTTTGTACGCTAAGAAATAATAGCAAGAATTCCCCTGTGGAAAATCTGTGGAAAACCGGAGCTTTTTTTGATCGCTCTTTCTGGGCTAAAATCTATCAATAGCAATAACTTCGCCCATTGCTAGGTTTTTACTGCAATTCTGAAAAGATTGTGGAAAAATTGTCAAAAGTGAAATTTTTGCCCTTTCTCAGCCAATTACATCAGCTGTTAACCATCAAGCTATAAGTCAAGAAGAGCGAGACTTGAGCCGACCAGCGCTCTTCCTAGGGAAAAATTGCGTCAAATGTAGGCCAGTGATCTTTAAAATGGAACAAGCAGCAGGAAGTTAACAAAACAAAGCTCCGGGCATTCCCCGAAACCGATAGACTCAAATAGACAAGGAGACAGGATTGGTTAGCACATCTTCGTATCAAACAACAAAATCGAAAGAAATCTTTACAGCCGCTCAAAAATTAATGCCGGGGGGTGTAAGTTCCCCCGTGCGGGCCTTTAAATCCGTCGGTGGTCAACCCATCGTTTTTGAAAGCGTCAAAGGGGCCTATATTCGCGACGTGGACGGTAACGAATACATCGACTATGTGGGAACTTGGGGGCCGGCTATCTGTGGTCATGCCCATCCCGAAGTGATTGCCGCCCTGCACCAGGCCCTAGATAAAGGGACCAGTTTCGGCGCTCCCTGTGTCCAAGAAAATATTCTCGCTGAAATGGTGATTGATGCTGTTCCCAGCATTGAAATGGTGCGTTTTGTCAATTCCGGCACCGAAGCCTGTATGTCCGTCCTGCGCTTAATGCGGGCTTTTACTGGCCGGGATAAAATCATCAAATTCGAGGGCTGTTACCACGGTCATGCCGATATGTTCCTGGTTAAAGCCGGCTCTGGTGTAGCCACCCTGGGTTTACCCGACTCGCCGGGGGTTCCCAAAACCACCACTAACAACACTTTAACCGCCCCCTACAATGACCTGGAAGCGGTAAAAGCCCTCTTTGTCGAAAATCCCGACTCGATTGCCGGGGTGATTTTAGAACCAGTGGTGGGTAATGCCGGCTTTATCGTGCCGGATGCTGGCTTTTTAGAAGGATTGCGGGAATTAACCAAGGAATACGGGGCCCTATTAATGTTTGATGAGGTAATGACCGGATTCCGCATCGCCTACGGTGGCGCTCAGGAAAAATTCGGCATCACCCCCGATTTAACCACCCTCGGCAAAGTTATCGGCGGTGGGCTGCCGGTGGGGGCCTACGGCGGTCGGGCTGATATTATGGCGATGGTGGCTCCGGCCGGCCCGATGTACCAAGCGGGAACCTTATCCGGCAACCCTTTGGCCATGACGGCGGGAATTAAAACCCTCGAGTTACTCCAGCGCCCCGGCACCTACCAATATCTCGATAAAGTGACTAAATCCTTAACTGAAGGGCTGCTGAAAGTGGCTAGAGATGCTGGTCACAGCGTTTCTGGAGGTTATATTAGCGCCATGTTCGGAATGTTTTTCACTGGCTCCCCCGTACATAACTATGAAGATGCCAAAAAGGCCGATGTGGCTAAATTCGGTCGTTTTCACCGGGGAATGTTGGAAAGAGGCGTTTATCTAGCTCCTTCCCAGTTTGAAGCTGGTTTTACTTCTTTAGCTCACACAGAGGCCGATATCGAACGGACTTTGGCCGCCGCTAAGGAGGTTTTAGCAAGTTTATAGTTAATGCCGCTTCGACTGGGAAAATTGATTGATAGAGTCCCAAGATTGATGAGTTGACATTTCCCCGCTTGCAAAAGACGGGGATTCTCCGGGGAAATTTGCGGAGAAACCCCGAACAATCGAGGGATTATTCTCCCCAGCACTGTCAAACCTATCAGTCTAACCACAGGCCGACCCTTTTTAGTCAACCAGATGGAGGAGACCATGAGCAAGCGGTATCTAACTTGACAAAAATTACCTCGGTTTTTATAATCCTGAAACCGTTAACAAAATTGAGCGATAAATAGCCCAGCAAAAAATCAAGAAAAACAGCAAAAAAAACGGGGTTCCCCCCTTGACAAATAGCCAAAACTAGGCATTAGTTAAATTTAATGATTTTTTAATAAAAACCGCTTTCTATCACCAGAAAGAGCGATGGGTAGATTTTTATCAGAGTAATGTAATCATCTTTACAGCTATTGGGGATCAAAGGATGTTAGGGTGAAGGAGCGATGAGAAACACACTTTAAGATCACCCCAATTGCTATGGCACAGATTCTCGATCCCCTCCCCAACGGCAAGAAAAATAGTATTCTTTGTTGCTATGTCAATGCGACCAATCATATTCAAATTGTTCGCATCACCAATATTGCTAACTGGTATTTTGAAAGGGTGGTTTTCCCCGGGCAGCGTTTAGTATTTGAGACCCTAGCGGATGCTTTCTTAGAGATTCATACGGGGATGATGGCCAGTGCCATCCTTTCCGATAACATCCCCTGTGAACGCCTTTATATCAGCGATGGGGATGACGATGACTCCGATGGTCAACTGGACAGGGAAATATTTTATCCCCATTCCCTAGAGGAAAGTCAAGGGGCGAAAATTGACAATACCGTACCCTTCGGTTTAAGTTTAGCTTCCGCCTAGCTAATCAACTAATCTGATAATTCCCCTCGCACGAGAATCACAGTGCAATTAACGGCACAGGCAATCGTTGAGGGGATATTGCCATTTAAGAACTGATTGAGCAAACTTTCCCTAGATGCACCCAAAAGCACCAAGGAACAATCCTCCGATTCTACCAGATGAATCACCGCCTCGGCCGGAGAGGCCGAACGAATCGGTAAAGGCACAATCGGCTGTGCGATCGCTTTCTGTAAAGATGCTTGTAAAACTTCCAAAGTGGACAGATCTGGCAGTAACTCCGTCGGGGAATAGATTTTACATAACCAAAGTTCGGGATGATCCGAAGACTCGGACAAAGACAGCAAACTAGGCAATAATGCTAAAGCGCGTTGGGCATTGGGACCGCCGGCGGTGGGAATCAGCCAAATCCTTTCCCGATTAAGATCGTTGGGAAAACAATCCTTTGTCCCCAATTTTACCAAGATGGTTTCACAGGGGGCTTCAGCAATCAAAGTATCGACTAAAAACCCGAAAATCGCCCCGGTGGTGGATTTTTCCCCCGTCCAACCCATAATTAATAAATTGCTGTGTCGTTCGCGAATCGTCGCCAAAATCCCGTCGGCGATATCCTGAGCCACGGAAATTTGTGTATGAACAGAGATATTCTGCCGTCGGGCTAATCTTTCCAGACGATGAAGTAATTTGCGTCCTTCCCGCGTATCTACCTTTACTTCCGCCGGAGAACTAAGACGAGGCACAGTAATCACATAGAGACAATCTATTTCATAATTGCGTTGACGGGCGATCGCAGCAGCAATTTTAAACAAAGCGGTAGCGGTGTCGGGATTGGCAATGGGTAACAAAATCCGGCCTATTCCCACGGCCGGGGAACGAGTTTGATAAACCACATAGGAAGGGGTACTGGGTTGGGGCAGTTGACAAACTCCCCCCAATTGATCGGCTTCCACCCGAATAATATCGGTGCGGGTGATGATCCCCACCAGTTTTTGACCGTCGGTAACAGGTAAACGGGAAAGCTGATAGCGATTTAAGAGAAATAAAACATCGCTTAAAGCTGCCTGGGGGGCCACAGTAATCGGATTGGGAGTCATGATCTCCCGTAGGACTGTTTGACTGTTTTTCGATCGCCATTTATCCAGATCACTTTGGGTAAAAATCCCCAATAGTCGCCCCTGTTCCACCACGGGAAAACCGCGATGATGGGAACGGGACATAATTTTCACCACTTCCCCCAGGGGTAAATCTGCCGCCAGAATTTCCACCTGGGATTGCATCACATCTATAGCCGACAGATGGGCCAACACATCATTAGCAGGGGTTTCTTCGTTGAGAATAATGCCACTAGCGGAAAGTAAATGCTGATAGAGGGAACCGGGGTGAATGCTTTCGGCAGTGATATAAGAAACGGCACAGGTCAACATCAGGGGCAGCACAACATTAAAATTGCGATGCAGTTCAAAGACAATCACGATCGCCGTTACTGGAACCCTGACTACTCCCGTAAAAAAAGCCCCCATACCGGCTAAAGTATAACTAGCTTCGCTGCCGAAACCCATCATTTTCGTCTCGATTCCCCCCACCAGAAACCCCAAGCAGGAGCCCAACACCAAAGCGGGGGCGAGGAGTCCTCCCGGAGCGCCAGAACTATAGGAGATCATCGTCAGGAAAAAATAGACCACAAAAGCGAGGGCGGTATTCTGCCAACTTAATTCCCCTGCCAGCAAAAATTCCCGTAAACCCGTATTATCTCGAAAAAAGTCGGGTAAAAAGGCCACTACCGTTCCCGATAACCAGCTGACCAGACCGATGCGCCAAGCTAGAGATAACCGCCAACGCCGCTGCAGCTGGCTACAAAAAAGGATGCCTTGATTGAATAAAGCCCCCAATAAGCCCGCTAAAGCCCCTAAAAGGCAATAAATGGGGATTTCTTGGGCAGAGAAGCTAATATCGGCATATTCAGTGATCATTGAGGGGGTATTCTGCAGCATCATTGAAACCACGGCCCCGGTAAAGGAAGCCACAATCGCCGTTTCTAGGGTCATACTGGAGACATCGCGCATTAATTCCTCGATCACAAAGAGGACGCCGGCGATGGGAGTAGTAAAACCGGCCGCTAACCCCGCGGCTGCCCCGGCTGCGATCATCTGACGACGGTGATCAGGACTGGTGGGCAGCCAGACGCTTAACTGGGCCGCTAGGGCCGCCCCGATGTGTACCGTGGGGGCGCGACGACCAAGGGTTAAACCACCGCCAAGGATCAGGATCGCCCCGATCATTTTTACTAGGGCGACCCGCCAAGACAGGGGCAAAGGATATTTAGCTAAGGCCGCTTTTACTTGGGGAATACCACCCCCGGCGGCCGCGGGGGAGAAGTGTTCGACAATCCAACCGGCACTGTAACCGAGCAGAAAACCGCCGAGGGGCAAAACTAGGAAAGGAGAGGAATTGGCTACTAGATGCACCCGCCAACCACCTAACCAACCGATACCCAATTTCAGGATAATAGCGGCAAGGGCGGAGAGAATTCCGATTAAACAGGCTACCAGTAAAGCATAGCGACTATCAGTCGCGCTACGTCCGAAGTGTTGGGATTTAAACCACTGACGGAGGTTTTGGTGACGGGCAAAAAGTCCCATAATTATCAGGGAGAATCAAGGCAATGGCGGAGCGAGGATTTATTTAGGGTTCTGATTCCTCGTTTCTTTAATCATAGGCCGTTAAGTTCTGTCACCGTTCACCTTGTTGCTACCAGTGGCCCTAATAGTAGTTTTTCTATCGATGGGCTAGGATCAAAGGTTGTCCCTGTCTTTGAGCGGAGGGTATTTTAAAGTTTCAAGAGAAATATAATCAGATATAGTCAAGCATGGCAATATGTGGACAGGAAACTATCAGACTAGGCAAAAAAAACAGGAATAAGTTATCGAACGGCTTGGAGGTGGTGGAAACAAGGGAATTTAACAGGCTATCAATTGCCTTCTGGTACAATTATCATAACGGATGACAACCATTCAAAACCCGACTTGATAGCTGGCACTTATGCAAGAGTTTCCAGCGCCGAAAATAAAGACAATCTAGATAGACAAGCTGACCGATTAAAAGATTATGCTGTTGCTAGAGGCCACAAAATCTACAAAGTTGTCGAAGAAGTAGGCAGTGGGATAATCGCCAACAATTAGCCAAAATTCTAGTTGACCCCAATTATGTTGGTTCAATAATTTTTATCCCTGCTCTAAATTCCCGCAGTGCTTGAGCATGATTTTCTGTATTAATACAACGCAGCAATAAACCTACATCTAAACTCGGTAAAAGTTGCGATTTACTAACAGCTTCATATCCCTCATTTCCTAAACTATAAAACAATAACTCATCATTCGTCCAAAACCAAACTTCAGGAATTTGTAACCGTTTGTATGCTTCCAGTTTATTAATTCCTCCACTACTAACAACCACCTCAATCACTAAATCAGGATGTTTTCTATTTGCTCCCAATTCATAAGATTCATCACCTTCTTTTTTAACCTTTTCAAATTCATTTTCTAGGGTGACAGAACCAGTAGGAGTAAAATCTAATTCCAAAAATTCTAAATAAATTTCTACTAAAGAAGCAATACGTTTTTTGATAGTTTCCTGTTTTTTCCCTGGCATTTTTCTAATCTCCAAAACTCCATCTAAAAAAGATAACCTTAACCCTGGGCGCTCAATTAGCTGTTCAACAGCTTTAAATTCTCTCCAGGTTAGGTCACTAATTAAAATTGGTTCTGCTTCCCGTTCAATGAGTGTAGTTATCATAATTTAAACCCAAATTTAGAGAGTGAATTTTTATCAATATGATATCATCTAAAAATAGATTATCATAAAAACAGGACTTACGCAAAAAAGACCGAAAGTAGGGGTAATTCATGAATTACCCCTACGCAAGAATAAGGCGTTCAGCCACGTCTTGCGTAAGTCCTAAAAAAACATCATGCAAGCATACAAACTCAAAGGAAAAATTGATCAATCTGGTAACTTGCTGATTACCCAACCCCTGAATTTACCCCCCAGAAACGTGGAAATTGTAGTTTGGGCAGCCACAGATACCCTTGATCATACCACAACCCCAACCACTGAACCAGCACCAGAAACACCAAAAAGACCAACTAAAATCAAGGTTTTGCAAAACTGGTTTGAGAAAACCCAACCTGCACCTCCTGATTTTGATCCAGATCAAGCTAAATGGGAATATTTAAAGGAGAAACATAACCTGTGAAAATCTTGCTTGATACCAACATAATTATAGATAGTGTAAACTTAAAGAGTTCACCTATTACCAAAGTTCTATGACTCGCTGGTTTAATATTGCCGGTCCCTGTAAAGACGATATCCACTATATGCTCTCTCCCACAGTACGATTACCAGATTTAGAGGAGCTAATTGAACAAGAAAGTTATTTTGTCCTTCATGCACCACGACAAACAGGGAAAACCACAGCCATGTTATCCCTAGCAAAACAACTTACCGATAGAGGAAATTATGCCGCAGTCATGGTATCTGTAGAAGTAGGAAGTGCATTTAATCATGATCCTACTGCCGCAGAATTAGCAATTTTAGGAACTTGGTATGATACCATAGATATCCGCTTACCTAAAGAATTACAACCACCTGTTAAACAATGGCGACAGGAAGAACCAGGAAGCAGAATTAAGGCTTTTTTATCAGATTGGGCAACATCCTTAAACCGCCCTTTAGTATTATTTATAGATGAAATTGATTCTTTACAAGACCAAACATTAATATCAGTTTTACGACAGTTAAGAGATGGTTTTCCTAATCGTCCTGAAAATTTTCCGACCTCAGTAGGATTAATTGGTTTACGAGATGTGAGAGATTATAAAGTAGCATCTGGTGGTAGTGATAGATTAAATACATCTAGTCCTTTTAATATAAAAGTTGCTTCTCTGACTATGCGAAATTTTAATCTTGCAGAAGTGGGAGAATTATATCAACAACATACAGCAGCAACTGGACAAATTTTTACACCAGAAGCAATAGAAACAGCTTATGATTTAACCCAAGGACAACCTTGGTTAGTCAATGCTTTAGCTAAAGAAATTGTAGAAAAAATGGTAAAAGATAGAAGTATTGCTATTACCGAAGAAACCATTTTACAAGCTAAGGAAATATTAATTGCTCGTCAGGATACTCATTTAGATAGTTTAGCAGAAAGACTCAGAGAAAAACGAGTTAAAAACATTATTGAACCAATTTTAGCAGGGCAAACATTACCAGATACCCTAGCAGATGATCGCCAATATTTAATAGATTTAGGATTATTACGACGTGATCCGATGGGGGGATTAGTTATTTCAAACCCTATTTATCGTGAAGTTATTCCCCGTGTTTTAGTACAAGGAACTCAGGACAGTTTACCTTTAATTAGTCCTAGTTGGTTGACAGCAAAAGGTGAATTAAATATAGATGCTTTATTAACAGCATTTCTCAAATTTTGGCGACAACAGGTCGAACCATTATTAGGTAGTACGGTATATCATGAAATCGCTCCACATATTGTATTAATGGCTTTTTTACATCGCGTGGTTAATGGTGGGGGAGTTTTAGAAAGGGAATATGCAATTGGTAGCGATAGAATGGATTTATGTCTGAGTTATAAAGATGTAATTTTAGAGATTGAATTAAAAGTATGGCGGGATAAAAAGCGCGATCCTCAAGCTGATGGGATCGAACAATT
This sequence comes from Microcystis sp. LE19-41.2A, assembly GCF_027530405.1. NCBI lineage: Bacteria > Bacillati > Cyanobacteriota > Cyanophyceae > Chroococcales > Microcystaceae > Microcystis > Microcystis sp. LE19-41.2A. The sequence continues at coordinate 8,481 of NZ_JAPZQJ010000277.1, forward strand.
AGAGTCTTATTTAGGGCGTTTGGGTTTAGATTTTGGTTGGTTATTTATCTTTGATAGGAGGAAAAATGCTTTACCAATGGAAGAAAGATTATCCACTGAAGTTGTGGTGACAGAAAATCAATATAGAATTACTGTGATTAGGGCATGATTGTTATATTTTTTGTTTCACGCAGAGGCGCTACAGTCGCAGAGAGGAGAAAGGAAAGAGGGATTTTTGCAGATTGTTTTTCTCTGTATCCTTGAAAATTGTAGAGTAAACAAATCTGGACGAATTACCATTAGGGATAACTTTTAGGTATTAGGGAAAAAGACGATTTTTCCCAGAATGCCTAGTATTCCTGTCACCAAAATTCCGACAATGCCAAGAAACCCATTAGTGCTAATATTAACCCGTGCATTCAGGTCGTCAATACGCTTTTCTATTTCCATAACTTTAGAATCTAGGGCTTTAATATCCCCTCTTATTTCTGATTGTCCTATCTCTAGCTTATTAACATCTCTTTGTAAAGAGTCGATTTTTCCCTCAATCCTTGTCAGGACTGTTTCAAGGGAATAAGTTACGGTTTCGTTAGACATTTTGCTAAACTCCTACTTTTGCTGATTTTTTCTCTAATCGACAAGGCATCAAAATTGCCGATATGCAAGACTAAGGATAACTTTTAGGGATTAGGAAAAAAGACGATTTTTCCCAGAATACCTAGTATTCCTGTCACCAAAATTTCGACAATGCCAAGAAACCCATTATTGCTAATATTCACCCGTACATTCAGGTCGTCAATACGCTTTTCTATTTCCATAACTTTAGAATCTAGGGCTTTAATATCCCCTCTTATTTCTGATTGTCCTATCTCTAGCTTAGTTAG
>NZ_JAPZQJ010000425.1:0-40739 GCF_027530405.1 Microcystis sp. LE19-41.2A
TAGGGTCTGCTGAATAAATCTAAAAACCTTGTTGGATAAGACTTTTGGACTTTTTTCCCCTCAAAAAGTGCCAGCCATTGCGGGGATCGGGGGGAAAATTCCTGGACTTTTTCCCTGAAAATTAGGTAGTTGACCACCTGAAAATCGATAAAACCCCACACCCCACACCCCACACCCCACACCCTGCCACCACCGAAAAGCTTTTTGCCGCAAACCCTAAGTAGCGGCTAGGAGAATGGGAAGTGGGCTGTTAAAGTTCGATCGGGAGTTAATCATACTATTTAAAAGGGATTTGGTATAATACAGTGTCTATAGGCGTTTTTTGAAAACGTCTGCCAAAATTTCTAGCTTCAACGCCTCGATCCTCTCAAGTTATGAGTAGTAGAGTGCGTCTAAGTTTAATCGCTTGCTCCCGGGAAATTATGAGAATTAAACAAATTACAGTTAAGCATCTTTTTGGCATATTTGACCATACAATTAATCTCAATATGGAGGAAAGAATAACTATTATTCATGGTAAAAATGGCTTTGGGAAAACCTCAATACTGCGATTAGTCAATGGCTTTTTTAACTTAAAGTATTCAGATATAAGAGCTATTCCTTTTCAAAAATTTACTATAATTTTTGACGATAACAGCTTTGTGGATGTTGTCAAAGCTTCCACCAGTAAGAATAAAAAAAGTAATGTAAGACCAAAGATTAATTTTAATTTTACTTCCTCCGATCAAAAAGAAAAACTGACTTTTTATCCTAATTTACTAGACGGGAAAACAATTTCTTTCCCTCTCAGCATGATAGATGATTTCATACCCGGTTTAGATAGAGTTGGATCAGAAAAATGGCTCTATACCCCCACAAAAGAAATTCTGGATTTAGAAGATATTTATGAACGATTTGGAGAATATTTACCCAAGCAATTCCAGAAAGAATATCCTGATTGGTTAAAGAAAATTATAGACTCTATTAATGTTCGTTTTATTGAATCACAACGTCTATTAGATATTTCCAATAGTGCCAAAAATGGCAGAACTATAAGGATGCCGATGACATTGTACTCTGTGGCCAGCTATTCTGAAGATTTAGCAGAAAATATTCAAACTAAATTAGCAGAGTATGGACAACTATCTCAAACTTTAGACCGAACCTTTCCAGCGAGAGTTGTACAAAAAAAGGCATCATTGACCGATGATCAACTAAGGGAAAAAATTGATCAACTTGAAAGCGAAAGAAATCAATTAATTAGTGCAGGACTATTGAAAAAAGATGAAGATTCTAACTTCCAAGTTAAAGATAGTATTGATGATAGCACCAGAAAGTTATTATCGGTTTATATTGAGGATGTATATAAAAAGCTCAATGTATTCAATGACATTTATCCTAAAGTAGAGCTATTTAAAAATATAATTAATAAAAAATATTCTTTCAAAAGTGTTACTATTGATCAAAGCAAAGGGTTTATCTTCACTACCCAGGAAGGGGAGGTTTTATCGCCAACAGATTTATCTTCTGGGGAACAGCACGAATTAGTAATTTTATATGAATTGTTATTTAAAGTTAAACCTAATACTTTGATCTTAATTGATAAACCAGAAATGTCACTTCATATTTCATGGCAGCAGGAATTTTTAAAAGACTTACAGGAAATCACGAAACTTTCCGGGTTAGATATTTTGATGGCTACCCATTCTCCTGATATTATTAATGATCGTTGGGATTTGACAGTTGAATTAGAGAAACCAAAGCAAAAAAGCAAAGATGAGAGAACAGATAACACCTGACAGAATTGCTAATAGCATTCGTTTACTACGCAGCGATCATGAGGGAGTTTTTTTAATTGTTGAAGGTCATAGCGATAAACTTATTTATGAGCGATTAGTAAACAAGCAAGAGGTTAGGATCACAATTGCCTCTAATAAAAATAATGCTATCAAAGCATTATCCATCTTAGAAAAAGAAAATTTTTGCCGAGTTGTTGCTGTTATAGATGCGGATTTTTCGAGAATAGAACAGCAAATTCCCGACAGTAATCATCTCTTTTTAACCGATGAACATGATTTGGAAATGATGTTAATTAAATCTGCTGCTTTCGATAAATTATTAAAAGAACGAGGAAGTGAAGAAAAAATTGCAGCTTTTCCCAAAGATATTAGAGAAACTTTACTAAAGTTAGGTCAGGAAATTGGTAAATTAAGATTGCTATCTCTTAGGAATAAGTTGGATTTAAAGTTTGAAGGATTAAAGTTTGGTAAGTTTATTGACAAAGAGAAGCTGAATCTGTCAATAGATATTGACGAATTAATTAGAAGTATCAAAAATCATTCTCAGAAACTGTCCTTAGACGAACAGCAAATTAAACAGGATTTATCGGTAATTAGCGATGAAAATCACGATCCGTGGCAGCTATGTTGTGGACACGATTTTATCAGTATTTTAGCGATCGCACTCTGGAAGGTTTTAGGTACATGGAATGCTAATGATGTTAAAAAAGAAGACTTGGAAAGAGAGTTAAGATTAGCTTATGAGTTATCTTATTTTTATCAAACACAAATATATACACTAATGATTAATTGGCAATCTAATCATCATCCTTATCAAATATTCTGATTCGGATTATTGCCTGAAGTTGGAGATGATATATTCAACAAGTCAGATCGGCTCGACTTTGTGTTATAATCAAAGCTGGGCTTTAAAGACAATATTCTCAGCAAATTATGCCTATTGTTCTTCCTGGCACTCTAATTTCACTGAAAGATTAATTTAACCTTGATCTGTCGGGACTGATTTCTTAACCTGTTAATAAATTGATTTTTTCCCCAGTCAGGCTAGAATCAGTAGGACTAGCATCCAAGATAATCGGGGTAACTTTGGTTAATCTGGGGCAATGTAGCCTAAAAAAACGCCAAAAATAGTCAAATTTAGACTTGAGTGGCTTCTTACTAACTGTTTAATCTATTATTTAGGTATTAGACTCTATGACTAAAGCTCCTACCGTAACTTCTGCAATCGATCTTAAAGATTCGCAATATTACTTCAACCGAGAATTAAGCTGGTTAGAATTTAATCGTCGTGTGCTTTATGAAGCACTTGATCCTCGGACTCCTCTACTGGAAAGATTAAAATTTACCGCCATTTTTTGTGCCAATCTCGACGAATTTTTTATGGTACGGGTGGCAGTGCTTAAACAACAAGTAGAGGCAAATGTAGCCGTTTTAAGTGCCGATGGCCGGACTGCCTCGGAACAGCTAACCGAGATCAGTAAACGTCTGCGTCCCCTTGTGCAACAGCAGGATCGTCTTTTTGAACACACCCTAAAAAATCTCTTAGTGGAACAGGGAATTCATCTGATTAACTATGTAGATTTACATCAAGAACAGCGCAATTATCTCCACGATTACTTTGAACAAAATATTTTCCCCGTTTTAACTCCCCTAGCGGTGGATCCTAGTCATCCTTTTCCCTATATTTCTAATCTTAGTCTCAATTTAGCCGTAGTCGTTCGCGATCCCGACACCGATAAAGAATTATTTGCCAGAGTGAAAGTGCCGCAGGTTTTCCCCCGTTTTCTGGCATTATCAAAAGAATTACGCCACCAAGACGGAAAAGCTTCGATTTGGACGGGAGTACCCCTTGAACAGGTGGTAATGCACAATTTAGAGGCACTTTTCCCCGGCATGATCATTCAAGAATGTTATCCTTTTCGGGTGACACGCAACGCCGATATCTCCGTCGAAGAAGATGAGGCCGATGATTTATTATTAGCGATCGAGGAAGAAGTACGCAAGCGCCGCATCGGTAAATCGGCAGTACGTCTGGAAATCCACAGTTCTACTCCTAGCAATATTAAAGACCGGATCATGCGCGATCTGGGACTTGAGGAGATCGATGTTTACGATGTGGATGGACTGCTGGGACACAAGGATTTATTTTATTTTATGTCTTTACCCTGTCCCGAACTGAAAGATCCGCCGTGGAATCCTGTCACCCCACCGGTTTTACAGGGATTGCGAGAAATAGTTGACGGTAACGAAGACGGTATCCTAGAACAGGATGGCGAAGATATTTTTACTTTAATTCGCAATAACGATATTCTCGTTCATCACCCCTACCATTCCTTTAGTGCCTCAGTACAACAGTTTATCGCCCAGGCTGCCCATGATGCCCATGTTTTAGCGATTAAAATGACTTTGTATCGTACTTCCGGAGATTCCCCGATTGTCAATTCCCTGATTGCAGCGGCGGAAAATGGTAAACAGGTAGCGGCGTTAGTGGAACTAAAAGCACGCTTTGATGAGGAAAATAACATTACTTGGGCGAAAAAGCTCGAACAAGCCGGAGTTCACGTTGTTTATGGCTTAGTTGGTCTAAAAACCCATACGAAAGTGGTTCTCGTGGTCAGAAAGGAAGGGGATAAAATCCGTCGTTATTTCCATATTGGCACGGGCAATTATAACCCAAAAACGGCTAAATTATACACTGATTTGGGTTTACTTAGCTGTCGTGAGGATTTGGGGGCAGATATCACCGATTTATTTAACTTTCTGACCGGATACTCCCGTCAGCAATCCTATCGCAAACTTTTAATTGCTCCGGTGAGTTTGCGAAAACGGATGTTAGCAATGATCGATCGCGAGGCCAAAAACTGTAAAAATGGCGGTACGGGGCGCATTGTGGCAAAAATGAACTCTATTGTCGATAAACCGATTATAGAAGCTTTATACGCCGCTTCTCGTGCCGGTGTGCAGATTGACTTGATTATTCGCGGCATCTGTTGTTTACGGCCCGGATTGCCAGAAATAAGCGAAAATATTCGAGTAATTAGCATTATCGGCCGCTTTTTGGAACATTCCCGCATTTTTTACTTTTACAATGATGGTCAGGAGGAGGTGTATATTGGTAGCGCCGATTGGATGACGCGGAACCTGACTCGTCGCGTGGAAGCAGTGACACCCATCGATGAACCAGCGATCGCCAAAGAACTAGAAGAAATTCTCGGCATCATGTTGTCAGATAACCGACAAGCATGGGAATTACAATCCGATGGCAGTTATATTCAGCGTCGTGCTGACAATGAGGGACAGGAAAGCAGTACCCATGTAATTTTAATGGACAAGACCCTTAAATCTGCGGGTATTAGTCCATAGGAACAGTTATCAGTTATCAGTTATCAGTATTCTCTCGTTGACCCCCTCGGATGCCCTTCTACTTCTGGAGTTCGGGGCTTGATAATCTGACTTATTGAGAATAATTTTTATTTGTCGGAGATAATTTAACCCCCCCTCAGAAAATGGGGTGTAGAATGGTGTCAGGGCAATACTTTCATTTATTTCACGGGAACTATTTGTTAGGATCGAAAAATCTTTACGTTCAGCCACAACCATGAGCGTTCTTGTCAAACCCTCTAGCCTGATTCCCAAAGGATTGCGGGTACAACAGATTAATAATCTCACCCTATTCAAATTTACAGATGAACTGGGCGATCGGATGCAGACGCTTCTTGACAAGAAAAAAGCTGATGATCTCACCCCGGAGGAAGTCCTTGAGCTAGAAGCGATTGGCGAACTCGACCAAATTTTCAGCTACATCAACGCTGTCATTGCCGCCAGAGTAAATGGTCATTCCTAAATCGCTCCACCATATTGTTCGACAACGCGCTAGGTTCCAGTGTGAATACTGTCACTATCCCGAACTCCTCAGTGATGCTCTCACCCTGTTTTTACATTGGCGCAAGTCATGCTATATTATGGGCTGTGGCTCTTCGTTACTTGGCATGATTCGATCAGGGGGCATAAATCGAAGCAATGTCTTTCTGTGTAAGGGTTTTATCCTTTATAACCCCCCTCCATTGCATAACACAAACCGAAGAGCCTAAACTGCTAAAAGCTGAACTTTTTCTGGATCGGCTAGAAGAAATCACAGACCAAGCTTCTGACGGTATTCAGAAAGCCAAGCTTTAAACCGTTCGCAGTACCCAAATCAAACTATCTCTTTCATTTAATCAACTCAAACTACTGGAGAGACTCATGGTTGAAACTACAACAAAACTCAAAAAGTTTACGATTTTACATTCCAATGATATGCACGGCGACTTTTTAGCGGAGGCTAAAACTGGACAAGGTGGTTTGATCGGCGGGTTATCATTGCTTTCTGGTTATATCAATCAAGTGCGTCAAACGGAAAAAAATACACTTTATGTTATTTCAGGTGATATGCTTCAAGGTTCGATGATTGATACCGAATTTAAAGGCTTATCAACCATGGAAATCATGAATTACCTAGCACCTAATGTAGTGACTTTAGGAAACCACGAATTAGACTATGGCTTTCCTCATTTGCTCTTCTTAGAAAAAATGGCAAACTTTCCTATTGTTAATGCCAACTTGTACATTAAAAAGTACGGTAAAAGGTTGATGAACCCCTATATCATCCTCAATGTAGATGGATTTGATGTTATGTTCATTGGTATTGTCACCGAAGAGGTTCTTAGTGCCTTAAAGCTGGACAAAAGCATTGGTACATTTGTTGGACTAGAAGATGCAGCGGCTGAAGTTGGTAAGATCTGTAATACCTACAAAAATGAAGATATTGATTTGACAATTCTCCTAACTCACATTGGTTTTGAAGAGGATCAAAAGTTAGCGGCTATGTTAGACCCTGAGTGGGGGGTGGACATGATCATTGGTGGACATTCTCATACACTTTTAGAACAGCCTGCCCAAGTAAACAACATTTTAATCACCCAGGCCGCCGTTGGGACTGATCAGATCGGACGTTTCGATATTACAGTAGACGACGATACGAACAGCATTGTCGAATGGAAATGGGAACTTATTCCTATTAATGATCAGGTAGCTAGTCCTGACGTAGATTTGCAAAATTTTATCAATACCTACAAAGAACAAGTAGATCGCAAGTACAATCGTATTGTTAGCCGTTTAAATCGTCAATTGACTCATCCCGTGCGCGAACAAGAAACTGAGTTAGGTAATTTAATCGCTGATATCTTCTTAGAAATAGATACGATTGATGTCGTGCTTGTCGGTAGTGGTTCCATACGAGGTAAAGAATTAGGGCCTGTGGTCACTCTTGAAGATCTTAAGAAGGTTTATCCGTATGATGGTTCTCTTTATAAAATTAAAGTTACTGGAGCGCAACTGACAAAGGTATTTACCCATTTTCTGCGCCCAGAAAACAGAAAGCCTGGGGAAAGTCAATGTTATCAAATCAGCAAAGGTGTTCGAGTAGTTTATAACAATACTAAGAAAGCAATTGAATCTTTCAGTATTAATGAACAACCTGTAGAGGCTGATCGTTTATATGTAATCTGCGTGCAAGATTATCATTATCAAAATTCGCTGAAGAGTTTGAATCTCACGCCTGAAGAAATAGCTAACGCTAAAGTTGTTACTACTTCAAGCCAAGGTGTTCTTGAAGAATATTTAAGTACTCATCAACTCCTTGACGGTCAGGTGGAAGGACGCTGGACTTTTGTTAACTAGAGTTTATGACTCTACCCAATTCGTGAAGCGTCTGAATGGAAACGAGGAATGTTAAAACATTCCTTTTTATTTTCCGTACAACTTGCTTCCAATTCGTGAAGCGTATGAATGGAAACCAAAAACGCTGCCCGACCCGACCTTCTGTGGGAAAACGATAGCTTGCTTCCAATTCGTGAAGCGTATGAATGGAAACGTGCCACTAAGGCCACGGGTAAAGGGAGCAGTTAGCTGACTTGCTTCCAATTCGTGAAGCGTATGAATGGAAACCCAAAAGGATTTTGAATCGCATCTGGCACATCAAAAGCTTGCTTCCAATTCGTGAAGCGTATGAATGGAAACAGAATGCCAGGGATCAATCCCATCTCATCGGTTAAGAAAAATCCGAGATTTCAGCGAGATTATGCGTCAGTGGGGACAAAAATTTCAGAGGGACTTTAACCAGACTGAACTCGGCAGAATAATTTATGCGGGAGGAGATGATTTTTTGGGCATCGTTTATAATAGCCAATTTCCCGATCTACAACTCAACTCGATCGATCTCGATTGAGTTCTCCACTGGCTACAAACCCCTCATAAGTAGGGTTTGCTGAATAAATGTGAAATGTAGGCAAGGTCAGGGTTTTGTGGCTTTTCTCGTGAAACAGGTGCAAGATTTTGAGAGAATCGTGCTTCAAAACCTTGCGTCTTCATCGGCCCGCGTCCTGTAGGGGCGAAGCATTCGGGCAGTAACCTATCGGTGAAACCGTAGATTTTCTATCCGAATGCTTCGCCCGTACTTTTTCAGCAAACCCTAAGTAGCGATCGCACTTTCAAAAGACCAAATAATCACATTTAAAGGATTTTGCTTTAAATCTTTTCATAAGTAGGTAGGCGTTAAAAGCTGTCAGATGCCCCCCTTATTAAGGGGGGATTAAGGGGGGATCCCCCCGCCTATCGGCACCCCCCTTATCAAGGGGGGCAGGGGGGATCGAACCTAAAATCCATTTTTAATTTAATTATAACCAGCTACTTAGGAAGCAATAAAATCATCTCGTGAGATACCCGCTTGAGTGCAAATATTCCTTAGTGTAGAGCTTTTAATTTGCTTGTGATTGGGTAGCGTTAAAAGTGTTTTTGTTCCATCTGGATTTTTTCTAATCATAGAAATATGCTCTTTTTATCTAACAATTGAAAAACCAAATTTTTCAAGAACTTTAATCACTTTGGCTTTAGGGGCATCAGCCGGAAATTTTGCCATTAGACTATTGCTTCTACAACAAAGGCTTCTAATAAAGATGAGTCAGCTTCGAGAACTGATTCCCCAAAGGTTTCAACATGAAAAGCGATCGCCGATTGCACATCATTAAGAGCATCTTCATAGGTATCACCCTCACCGACTACTACGCCTTGAATTCCCAATGGATAGGCGATATAGCCATCAGAATGTTTTTCCACAATGATTTTAATGGATTTCATAAATTCTTGACACTTTACAGGAATTTCCTGATCCTATCTCATTTCTATAGGACTTTGATAAGAAAACGATCGCCCCTCCCCATCATCAAAATCTCCAAAAAAGTTGACTCTCCAAAAGTGATCGCTATTCCTCATCATCAAAAAGCGATCGCATCCTCCAATTGTATCCCCACAAAACGTGATCGCTATTCTTAAACGATGCTATAGTCAGAATAGTGAGTTCTAATTACAAGAATGCAAGTTAAAGACCTAAGTGTTGAAGATTTTAAGTTTTTGATTCAAGAAACTGTTACGGAAACAGTTCAATCTCTACTAAATGATCCTGATGTTGATAAACAACTTAAAACCGAAGTCTCTCAATCTCTAGCTGACTCTTTACAGCGAACTCGAAATGGAGAACGGGGAATTTCTGCGGAAGAAGTAGCTCAAAGATTAGGATTAGATTGGTAATGCCTCGCCATATAGAATTTACCGATAAAGCTTTTGAAGGTTTAGAGTCGCTTACGGCAGTTGTTCGGGAGCGTGTCTTTAAAAAAGTTCGTTGGATAAATGAAAATTTTGATGATATTAGACATCAAAGTTTAAGTTCTAATTTAAAGCGGTTTGTTTAAACTTAGAATTGGCGATTACAGGGTGATATATTCTTTTGATGATGACTTTATTACGATTCATCAAGTTGGTCATCGTCGAGATATTTATTCTGATTAGTTTTAGTTTAATTACTTCCATTCCAAAAAATTGCTCCTTCTAAAAGCGATCGCACTCCTCCTCATCAAAATCGCCAAAAAAGTTGCTTCTCCCAAAAGTGATCGCTATTCCTCATCATCAAAAAGCGATGTCGTCCTGACAATGAGGGACAGGAAAGCAGTACCCATGTAATTTTAATGGACAAAGCCCTTAAATCTGCGGGTATTAGTCCATAGGAACAGTGATCAGTTATCAGTTATCAGTTATCGGTTATCAACATTTTTCGCGGGTTAGACACAATGGCTGAAAATCTAGAGTTTTCGTTGAGGTGCGTCGATGCCTTGTCCAGTAAGGCTTTGAGCCTGATGACCGAGGTGACTATTGACAATTATTATTAATAATGTCTATGCTTTTCAGTATCCCACGAAAAATCGTTGTACAATCCTTGTACAGCCTAGCTTTGCAAAGCTAGTCTTGCTTCCAATTCGTGAAGCGTATGAATGGAAACCCAAGGGGGGTGGAATGATTATATCCGCCAAGTTATGCTTGCTTCCAATTCGTGAAGCGTATGAATGGAAACACTTAGGAGGGCCGAAAGGGCGTTTGCGTACCCCTCTAAGCTTGCTTCCAATTCGTGAAGCGTATGAATGGAAACTCCGCATTGTTTTACACCAGCAACAAAGTCTGTTAAAACCTTGCTTCCAATTCGTGAAGCGTATGAATGGAAACCGATAAAAGATGCGTATAGCAAAAACCATTGTTTCCATTCTTGCTTCCAATTCGTGAAGCGTATGAATGGAAACTTTAAAGCTGATAGTATGCTTGGAACCAACCACAATACTTGCTTCCAATTCGTGAAGCGTATGAATGGAAACGGGGCTGCCAAGATGGGTTCGGTAATCTGGGACCTTGCTTCCAATTCGTGAAGCGTATGAATGGAAACCCAATGATGGCTGCACCAACCATCATGATGATGACATTCCTTGCTTCCAATTCGTGAAGCGTATGAATGGAAACGTTTATGCGTGTAAGGTATGCCATGGGCTTTAAAATAACCACATCTTGCTTCCAATTCGTGAAGCGTATGAATGGAAACAGTGAGGGGACAGGTGACAGGTGACGGGGATAAAAACTTGCTTCCAATTCGTGAAGCGTATGAATGGAAACGGGAAGTGCTCTTGGAAGAAATCAGCTGGGACATTGTTTCCATCTTGCTTCCAATTCGTGAAGCGTATGAATGGAAACGGCATGGTATGTGATAAAACCTCCTACGATTGATGTCTTGCTTCCAATTCGTGAAGCGTATGAATGGAAACGCATCCTCCTGCTGCAGCAGGATGTGTTGATTCCGCACCTTGCTTCCAATTCGTGAAGCGTATGAATGGAAACAGTAGTAAGGGCGAGTTTTACCAACATCCAGTAACTTGCTTCCAATTCGTGAAGCGTATGAATGGAAACCCTAGCGTCTTGACAGTCATGGCAGCCTTTTCCTGCTTGCTTCCAATTCGTGAAGCGTATGAATGGAAACTTATACAGCCCATCGGCTAACGCTTCATCCAGAGTTATCCTACTTCTTGCTTCCAATTCGTGAAGCGTATGAATGGAAACCCTGATACCAACAGTGATCATAATCCTCTCGCCAAGCCTTGCTTCCAATTCGTGAAGCGTATGAATGGAAACTCTTTTGTACGCCCTGGCCGAGTTAAAACAAGAATTTTTTTTAACTCGCCTTGCTTCCAATTCGTGAAGCGTATGAATGGAAACCGATAGCGGCGGATTCCTCCTCCGTTATGTCCTCAGCTTCCTTGCTTCCAATTCGTGAAGCGTATGAATGGAAACTGGAATCTGCTTTCTTTTCGCAGACAACCTCATTCTTCTTGCTTCCAATTCGTGAAGCGTATGAATGGAAACCTTTGTCTGGTGCTATCAAGCAACCAGAAGAGCTAATCTTGCTTCCAATTCGTGAAGCGTATGAATGGAAATAATGTGTAGGGTTAATTCATGAATTAACCCTACAATTTTTTTAATTCCAATTAGTTAAGCGTCTGAATAGAAACGATACTTAATTAAGAAAAATCAATAAAAATAAAGATTGTTTAAGAAAAATTATTTAAAATTAACATAATAATTAGAAATTTAGTGATAGATATAAAAGTACAAAAGAGCCAATTAATCTAACAATCCTATTTTTTTAGCCAGAGATAAGTCTTTTCTAGGTCTTTTCAAGGCTGTTGAATATACCTCTTAAACAATCGAGTTTTCTATAGCTTTATGTCCAAATATATAGCCATCACCTTCTCCCCCGTCCAAAGCTTTATTGAAAAATCCCGCAAATTGAGAGACCTGTACGGAGCCTCTCAGATTCTCTCGGATCTGACCAGTACAATCGTCACCCACCGGCCCGAGCAGTACCACCTAATTAGCCCCGGACTGCTAAACTCCCAACAGGGAATGCCCAACCGTGTTCTCCTGAAAATCGATAGCGAAATGCAGTCCTCCTCCTCCGAGGAAATCATTGCGGAACTGCAACGAGCCTTTTTAAATCGTTGGAAAAATATTCTCGCAACCTGTAGAAAATGGGTCGAAAACGCCCTCGCGCCTTACTATCGATCCTCAGAATGGAATTGGCAAAAAAGCTGGAAAAAGTGGGAAAAACGCACCTGGGAATTTTTCTGGGGCATGGGGGACGATCTAGAGTCCGCCATGGTCGATCTAGAAAATCGTAAACTCGCCCGCAATTGGCAAGGGGTGAATTGGGTCGGGGAAAGCTCTAGTCTGTCCGGGACTGACGCGATCGCTTGGTACGGGATGGATCGGGAAAACCAAGACATGAAAACGCTTGACTGGAGCGAAGAAAACCGACATATCGCCCTATTCTACCGAAGATTAGCCTTCCTTCTCGATGGAGTTAACGATCCTGACGGTCAACCCAAAGATAGACAACCGGAAGGCAAATACATCGATGGAAACGAAAGATTGAATATTCCCGAATTAACCAAACGGTTGATCACTCTCCCACATATCGCCCGCTCTCTAGGAGTTGAACTTCCCGAAGAACTTCGCCAGCGAGGATTTCGAGACCTGATCAGGAGACCGCAAGATAACCCCGCCTCAGTGGGACAAAAAACGGGCTGGTTCATGGGAGATGGCGATAAAGTAGGCGATTACCTGAAAGACCTCGGCTCAGACCAAAAAATCCGAGATTTCAGCAAGATTATGCGTCGGTGGGGACAAAAATTTCAGAGGGACTTTAACCAGACCGAACTCGGCAGAATAATTTACGCGGGAGGAGATGATTTTTTGGGCATCGTTTATAATAGCCAATTTCCCGATCCACAACTCGACTCGATCGATCTCGATCGAGTTTTTCACTGGCTACAAACCCTCGATCAACAGTGGAAAACTGGAAAAACTGAAGAAATCAATCAACGGGTGACTCTAAGTCTCGGCTTCGTTTGGGCAGCCCACAGCATTCCCCAGAGAGACGTTTTACAGCACTGTCGGGAAGCAGAACAGCGATCGAAAAAACTAGGACGCGATCGCCTCACCATCCGCGTTTTATTTAACAACGGGCAATATGTTCAATGGACAACCAGATGGAAATACTTGAACACGCTAAACCACTATCGAGATCGGGACGGCGGGAAAAACTGGGGTCATATCTATAGCGACTTTGCCCGACTAAAAGCCCGTCACGCTTTCGGTCTGGGCTATCTCGATAACCCTAGAAGCCATTCCGATGGCGCAGACTTGGAAATCCTCGATAACCTCTCCACACTCCTACAGTTTTTCGATCTATACTTTAGCGGCTATAAAAAAATTTTAGAAAAAGAAGATGATCAGATCGTCTCCCTCCCAAAGGACGCGCCATCGAAGGACTACGCTAGGGCGATCGTTCGCTGGATAGACGAACTGATCGCGATCGGTTGGCATCTCTCGATCGGGGAAACGATCAAAAAATAATCCTAAATCCGGTTATTAAAGACCGATTATCTATTGCCTTCTGCCTTGAAAATACAAGCTGAAATAACGCAAACTTGTCAATCATACTAAATCCCTTGAGTATAAGCTACATATCAGGAGAGACACTACTGCAAGGGGAGTGACTCTTAGATTATTACAGATGTGTCAGCGGCTGCGTGTAAGCATCCCACCGAAAAACTAATGCGCGGGGGGTTTGGGGGCGGCGCCACGCCCCCAACGGGGGGTTTGGGGGGTAGAACCCCCCAAAAGCTTGGATTGATTAATAAAGTCGGAAGTAATGCCCAATTTTATCAGAGAGTTTTCGCGTAAAAATCCCAACTTGCTAGATTTACAAAAATAAGATGTACCCTGCTTTATCCCTATCCTCAAGGATACCAAAATTAGCTAGAATGAAATAATAGGCGATAATCTCATCTCAACAACTTCACCAAAATATTAACGATGGTCAAAGCATCATCTCCCTTATCTCTAGAGCATCTCTATCATGTTCCCACCTACACTATAGCCGATACTGCGCGCTATCTCCATATTCCTTTACCCACTCTGAGAACGTGGGTACGAGGACGCACCTACCCCACTAAAAAAGGACAAAAAGAGTTTTTACCCCTCATTCAACGACCTAATCCGAATATTCCGCAACTTTCCTTTACTAACTTAGTGGAAGCGCACGTTTTAAGAGTTATTCGCAAAGTTCATAACATCCCTCTCGATAAAGTTAGACTTGCCCTAGACTATATTAGTGAACAATTTAACACCGATCATCCTCTAGTTCAAAAACAATTTAGTACCGATGGAATTGACCTTTTTATTGAACAATTTGAACATTTAATTAATGCCTCCCGTTCGGGACAATTGACGATGAAACAATTCTTAAATAATCTCTTAACTCGTATTGAATGGGATGAACAAGATATCGCCACACGGCTTTTTCCCACTATCGACATAAATGGGGAAGACTTCAGCAATAAAGTCCTAAAGATAGACCCTAATATTTCCTTCGGAAAACCCGTGATCACAGGAACAGGAATTCCCACTAAAGTTGTCACAGAACTTTATGATGCGGGGGACTCTATAGAAGATATTGCCAATGATTATAATTGTCAACCTTGGCAAATTGAAAAAGCGATTTTATTCGAGTGCAATTGGCAAGCGGCATGACCTATCAATACACCTATTTTATAGACCGCGCTTTAGGAAAATCTATCGGTGAAGCTTTGCAAGAAATAGGGGTTAAAATTGAATTTCATCATGCCCATTTTGCCCCAGATGCACCGGATACGGATTGGCTACCTATTGTTAGTCAAAGAGGATGGATAGTATTAACTAAAGATGTAAACATTGGTAGAAATATTTTAGAAGTTCAACAGATAGCCCGTTATCAGGCTCAAGTATTTGTTCTAGTTTCTGGCAACTTACCTCGTCAAACCATGATTAATATTTTTGTCGAAACAATCGATAAAATCGAAAGAATAACCCAAGATAATTAAGCCCCTTTTATCGCCAAAATTTACCAAAATTGTCAAGTCAAATTGTGGAAAAATAAAAATGAATTAACCAGAATAATAGAAACTATGTAAAACTTATTAAAATATTTTTTATTCAGTAAAAAATTACAGCTAAATTTGTTGACAATATTCTCACCATTACCTTTGAGGCAATTGTCGAAATTGTCTGAGCAGTGAACCGGTTTAATCAACTTCTTAATCCCCCCACTTGCTGTTAAATTTATCTCCGTTCACTTCACCCAGGGGAAGGGGGGGACTTCTGGCGAGATTTGAGTTAAACTAGAAAGGTTGACTATTGACAAACATCGATCGCACAGGAGCAAATTATGTCTAGAGTCTGTACTATGACGGGGAAAAAGGCCAATAACGCCTATGCGGTGTCCCACTCCCACCGTCGCACCAAAAAATTACAAGAAGCTAACCTACAATGGAAAAGAGTCTGGTGGTCGGAAGGCAACCGTTGGGTAAAACTACGCATCTCCACCAAAGCTATCAAAACCATTGAAAAGAAAGGATTAGCCGTCTTCGCTAAAGAAGTAGGCTTAAACTTGAATTTGTACTAAGCGAGTAGTTCAAAAGTGGAGACGAATCGGCCCTATCGTTGACTCCTGTGCTTTTGATTATTAAGTATTGCAACAGGGCGTGATGTGGGGTGAAAACTACCTTTAAGATTAAAAACTTAAAACGACCTGTTCAGGAGAATTTCAATGTATTCAACCCTATTAATGGCCGCCACCGCCGTACAAGGTTCCAGCGAATGGAGTCCCAAAGTGGCGATTGTCATGATTATCTGCAATATTCTCGCTATTGCTTTCGGTAAAGCGACTATTCAACAACAAAATGTCGGTCCTGCTTTACCTTCCCCCGCTTTATTCGGTGGTATGGGATTAGGCGCTTTACTGGGTACTACCAGTTTTGGTCATGTCCTCGGTGCCGGTGTCATCCTCGGTCTCTCCCGTCTCGGAGTTATCTAAATATGTTTTGATTTTCTCAATCGGTGGCCAAAAGTCACCGATTTCTTTTGTTAAAAATTCTGGACTATATAAGTAGGTAGGTGTTAAAAATTATCAGATGCCCCCCTTATTAAGGGGGGATTAAGGGGGGACTAAGGGGGGATCGGCACCCCCCTTATCAAGGGGGGCAGGGGGGATCAGAGGCAAAATCTATCTTCTATTTAATTAGAACCACTTACTTATAATAAATATGACTTTACCTCAAAAAAATTCTTTTTGGTACGATGAGCGATTTCAGAAGATTTTTCTACAGGTAATTATCCTGCTAATTGTCTGCCTAATTTTCTGGTTTTTTGGCCGCAATTTAGTGATTAATTTCCAACGCTTACGCTTAAGTTTTGGCTTTGGCTTTCTCTTTGATCCCGACCGACCAGCCTCTTTTGCTATTGGTGACTCTCCTATTGCCTACAGTCCCACCGATACCTATTTTCGCGCTCTTTTGGTGGGATTAGTTAATTCCCTCAGCATTATGATTACTGGCATATTTTTGGCGATTAGTCTGGGAATAGTCATCGGGTTAGGTCGCTTGTCGGATAATTGGTTAATTCGTCAGTTAGCAACAATTTATGTGGAAACTATTCGCAATACTCCTTTATTATTACAATTATTTTTTTGGTATTTTGCTGTGTTTCTGAAACTGCCGAAGATTGAGGAATCTCTAGAGTTTTTTGGCAGGGTATTTTTAAATAACTCAGGAGTCTATTTACCTTTTCCCGCTAATAGTTTCAGGACATGGTTAGCCTTAGCTATCATTGCTTTAGGAATAATTCTCTCAGTATTTTTATACCTAAAAAATAAACTTAGTTTATGCCTAACTAGCCTACTAATCCTAGTTATAATTCCTCTAATCTGGGGTTTACAATGGCAAAGTCCCCAAGTTAATCCTCTTAATCAAAATATTGACTTTGGTTTACATCTTTCTTCTGAGTTTGCTACTCTCTTAATCGGTTTAACTGTTTATACAGCTGCCTTTATTGCGGAAACGGTACGGGGGGGGATTCAATCGGTTAATCGGGGACAATGGGAAGCAGCTAAAGCCTTGGGATTAAAACCTTTATTAGTGATGAGATTAGTAATTTTTCCCCAAGCTTTGCCAGTGATTATTCCTCCTTTAACTAATGAATGTTTAAACCTGGTTAAAAACTCTAGTTTAGCGATCGCTATTGGTTATAATGATATTTATGCTATCTCTAGTACCATCGCTAATCAGACGGGAAAAGCTGTAGAAATGTTAATAGTAGTTATGGCCACCTATTTATTCTTTAATCTGGTGATTTCCTTGACTATGAATCAATTAAACAAACGGGTAAAAATTCAGGAAAGATAGGGTGTGTTAGCAAGCGCCTAACGCACCGAATCGCACCAGAATTTAGCGATAAAGTAACTAATGAGCATTAGCAGAATATAAAGCGGTGATAATTGCTGTCACCGCAGGACTAAGACTAGATAAAACCACCACAGAAGCGGTGGCAATGATGATAGTAGTAGCCATTCTCACCATACCGTCTGTACCTTTTTGATAGGCATCAAATTTATAATCTATGCGATCAATTTTTTGTCCTATTTCATCTCGCCACTTACTGAATGCGTCCTGGGATTGGCTGAATTTTTCTTGCAAATCACTAACTTCATCACTTAATTGAATCAACGCCGCTCTGATGTCATCATTACTGGGATTTTCGGGAATTTGCATGACTTTGATTAGCAATCAACTAACAACCGCCTATATTATAGCAGTTCTTAGCCATAAATTACAATTTTTTATCAGGAGGAGGAGTCAATCGCCAGCGCACTAAAAAACTATCAATACTTTCTAAACATTCCAAATCATCTTTAGGTAAATAAGAATCTTTTGACAAGAAAGAAAAAGCCTGCTGAAACTCTTGACTATCAGCTTGAATCGGACTAGCAAAATGACAAGGAATAACCTGTTTAATCGGCCATTGGTAAATTCTATCAACCCATTGACTAACCTCGTCAGTAGTGCGATTAAGAATCAAAGTTTGCAAAATTGGGGCTACTATTAACCTCCCCTCTCGACGCAAATTTAAAAAAGTCCTTTGCCAATCATCCCCCCATTGAAAAGGGAATAAACCAAAATAGGCTTTTTTACTCTTTTCCTTAGCAGTAAAAGCATCTCGAAAGACCTTAATCCAATTGGGAACAGCTAAAACAGGAGGTTGAAAATAAAGAGCAAAAAGACAAATTCTCTGCCAACCCCGACGGCGATTTTCTGGGGTATCCTCCACCAAATCCTTAGCACTATTTTTAGCGTGAAACAGCAGCGGATAGGGGTCTAATTCTAAAATAGCGGGAGGATTTTCTGGGATAGAAATAATGCCATCAGTCAGCAGCAGAGTTTGAGAGTAGTGATGAAAAAAAGCCACCTCCGAGAAGTATCCCACATTCAGATCAATTGCGGGTAAAATTTCATAACTAAAATCTTTTCCTAAAGGAGTGGTTGCCGAGTCAGCAGGTAAAATTTCCGTTCGTTTTGCCGGTAAACCCAACCAACTCAAAGGTAAATTAAGAGGAAAACTCCATTGATTAGGAGCAACATAAACTATAGCCTTAGGAAAATAACGGGCAAAAGGACCAACAAAAACCTTATGTTCAATCCCAGAAATCGTAGGCAAAATAATATATTTAACTTCCCCGTGTTCACCTTCCAACTCACGCATTAAGCGAATACATTCAGGAGTCGGGGCCACTGGTGCATAAACAAATAAACCCCCGGATGCTAACTTAATTACCGTCATGCGAATCGGCACGACCACATAAAAAATACCCTGCAATTGCTCAAATGTCCAGAGCGTATCTTTCACCACTTCTTGGCGAATTGTCCGTCTTTGACCGTAGGGATAAAGTGGTACAATTGGCCAAAAAGGCCATGATAAATCTTGCGGAGTTATTGCGGCTTTTGTCATCGTCTGATTCTATTGCTGAAAATCTCTATTTTAGTTATCATAAACCCTTCTAATCCCCATGACTAATAAACTGCCCATTGATTCTTTGGTCAATACTTGGAATAGTCTCACGGGGGAAGTGATGAAAAGACTCCCCATCGACCAGTTGACTAATACTGTCCTCCAGTGGTTTAGTGTTAGTGACACTCAAGTGGCGGAAATTTTAGAAAAAGTCCGTCAAGAATTGCCCACCACCGAGGCGCTGTTAATCGGCAAACCGCAAACGGGAAAAAGTTCGATTATTCGGGGAATAACGGGAGTTTCGGCGGAAATCGTCGGGCAAGGTTTCCGTCCCCATACCCAAAACACCCAGCGCTATACCTACCCCGCAGAAGACTTACCCCTGTTGATTTTTACCGATACGGTGGGGTTAGGGGATGCCTATCAACACACAGACACGGTAATCGCGGAATTATTAGCAGATTTAGCCGAAAACACGGGACGCGCCCAGGTTTTTATCGTGACGGTAAAAATTAATGATTTTGCCACCGATAGCCTCCTGGAAATTACCAAACAACTGCGGCAAAAATACCCTAAAATCCCCTGTTTACTGGCTGTCACCTGCCTTCATCAGCTTTATACTCCTAATACCGCCGATCATCCCCCTTATCCTCCCGATTGCGAGGATATCAATCGCGCCTATCAAGAAATCAAAGAAACTTTTAAGGATTTATACGACAATTCTGTGCTAATAGATTTCACCCTAGAGGAAGACGGTTATAACCCCGTTTTTTACGGTTTAGAGGCATTTAGAGACAATTTAGCCGATTTATTGCCAAAAGCCGAGGCTAACACCATCCACCAACTTTTAGATCGGGAAACCAGCAATAAATTAGGCCATCTCTATCGGGACGTGGCCCGACGCTATATGTTAGCCTTTTCCGTCATAGCGGCGACCTTGGCGGCGATTCCCTTACCCTTAGCGACTATGCCCGTTTTAACCGCCCTACAAGTGTCAATGGTGGGGGTTTTAGGCAAATTATACGGTCAAGTCTTAACCCCATCCCAAGCCGGCGGAGTCGTCAGTGCGATCGCTGGCGGCTTTTTGGCCCAGGCCATCGGTCGGGAATTGGTGAAATTTATCCCCGGTTTTGGCAGTGTGATCGCCGCTTCTTGGTCTGCTGCCTATACTTGGGCCCTAGGAGAGGGCGCTTGTGTCTATTTTGGCGATTTAATGGGGGGTAAAAAACCCGATCCTAAAAGGATTCAAAGGGTGATGAAAGAGGCTTTTTCTGCTGCCCAAGAAAGATTTAAAAATGTCGCTACGGGAGGAGATAATTGATCGGTATTCAAAGAATATAGTCATTTCAGATAAATCTGATACACTCTAGAGCGATGGGAAAATATCTTAAGAATTTGTGGTATGTAGATATAGATTTGTGGCTCTTCGGTTTGTGTTATGCAATGGAGGGGGGTTATAAGGGATGGAACCCTTATATAGAAAGGCATTTAGCGATTTTTGTCAATTGTTTTTTATCTAGAGCGAACTAATCAATTAAGTCTCTTGCCAGATAAGGATTTAGTCGATTTATGCCCCCCTATCGAACCATACCAAGTAACGAAGAACCAGTATTCTCGGCAAATTTCTTCTTAATCAACGCTTTTAAACTCTCATAAGCATCCTTAACGGCTGTTCCTGCCGTATCCTTAGCAGCAGCCGTCGCACCAGCAGCCAACGCAGCGAGAATTAGAGAAATCGGTTCCATTGCCTGAGACTCCAAATTAGATATTGCTAACTCAATCTTACATCAAATCAGTTTTTAATAGTAAGCCAAATCGCAATCAGCTAGAGAACTGGAATTTCACGGCCAAGCCACTAAGCCTTAAAAGTATTGCTAAGTAGGTAGGCGTTAAAAATTATCAGATACCCCCCTTATTAAGGGGGGACTAAGGGGGGATCGAACCTAAAATCGATTTTTAATTTAATTATAACCAGCTACTTATGCAAAAATCTTAGCCGAAAAAGCCAAACTACGGTTTTCCCAGTGGATGGGGTTTATCAGTTATCAGATTTGAGTTTTCAATTCACTGTTTACTGAACAATGAAAAAAACTCCCTGATTATCGCCGATGATACCAACGGGTAAATAATTTTTCTAACTCTACCCAAACGAATAACAAGGTACTAAATCCCAAACAGATTAATAATTCTTCTTTAGTTAAAAATTGAGTGCCGAAAAAATCCCGCAGGGCAGGAACATAGATTAACATCAGTTGAAAAATTGTCGTCAGGGTTACTGCTACCCAGAGATAGGGATTAGTCAAAGGATTCATTTCTATGGTAAGATGATCGCTCGATCGCACGGAAATGGCATGACCCATTTGAGCTAAACAGAGAGTAGTAAAAACCATAGTTTTCCATGAACCAGTATTACCAAAAAGTGGATCCAAGCGCACAGCGATCAACATTTGAGTGATATTAATAATCGAAAAAATAATCCCAATTCTCACGATATAACTGCCCAAACCGCGAGCAAAAATACTTTCTTGGGGACTAAAAGGAGGGCGACGCATAATATTAGGAGAAGCGGGTTCCACTGCCAAAGCTAAAGCAGGTAAACCATCAGTAACTAAATTCATCCAGAGAATTTGTAGGGGAGTTAGGGGAGTAACTAAACCCAAAAGAGGCGAAGCAGCGATAGTAATCACTTCCCCGATATTACTGCCGAGAATATATTTAATAAAACTGCGAATATTGTTATAAACCACTCGCCCTTCTTCCGTGGCAGCGACGATGGTGGCAAAATTATCATCAAGGAGAATCATATCACTAGCCTCTTTGGTGACATCGGTGCCAGCGATTCCCATGGCAATACCTATATCTGCTTGTTTCAAGGCCGGAGCATCATTCACCCCATCTCCGGTCATAGCAACAAATTTACCCTTTTTTTGCAAGGCGCGGACAATAGTTAATTTATGTTCGGGGGAGACACGGGCATAGATGTTAGTTTTGTCAATGATGTTTTCTAGCTGAATTGGTGATAATTTATCTAATTCTCGCCCTGAGATGACTAAAGCTCCCGCTTGGGCAATACCAAGACTTTTAGCCACCGCTAGAGCGGTTAATTGATGATCACCGGTGATCATGATTGGACGGATTCCCGCTTCTCGACACCTAGCCACGGCGATTTGTACCTCCGGTCGCGCTGCGTCGATCATACCGACCATTCCTAACCAAATTAGGGCATCTTCGCTGATTTCAGTTGATTCTGGCGGATAAATCAGGTTTTTGTAGGCTAATCCTAAGACTCGTAAACCCCTGTTAGCCATAGCATTGTTAGCGACTAAGACTTTTTCTTTTTCCCTATCCCCAAAAGGAAGACTTTCTAATCCCGATTGGTAGGAGAGACATTGTTCAAGGATTAATTCCGGGGAACCTTTGGTAAATAGTACGCGATTGACTCCTTGACAAATGACCGACATTCGCTTTCTTTGAGAAGAAAAGGGGATTTCAGCGATTCTAGGGAACTCTTGCTTGGTTAGGGATAAATTTAAGCCCGCTTTCGCCCCTAAAACTAATAAGGCTCCTTCCGTGGGATCGCCTAAAATGCTATCGTGACCGTTATCGAGGTTTAAACTGGCATCGTTGCAGAGGATACTGGCAATTAAAAGATGATGTAATTCTAGATCGGTTTTGGGATCGATCGCCCGTTGCTCGGTGTCTAAAAATTGTCCTTTTGGGCTATATCCTTCCCCAGTAACTAAAAAACTGCGATTAACTGTCTCTATCTCCCGCACGGTCATTTTATTTTCCGTTAGCGTCCCGGTTTTGTCGGAACAGATCACATTAACGGAACCAAGGGTTTCTACTGCCGGCAGTTTACGAATCAAGGCCTGACGTTTGACCATGCGTTGGGTACCTAGGGCGAGCGTTAGGGTGATAACTGCGGGTAATCCTTCGGGAACGACGGCTACTGCCATACTAAGGGAAACTTCCACTAATTCCTCTAGGGCCGACCAACCGGCATTGATCAGGCCGATGGTAATAGTTAGGGCCACTAGAATGAGAGAACCAGCAACAAGGACATTACCCAAGTGAGTCATTCTTTTTTGGAGAGGAGTGGGTTCATTGCCGACTGTTGCTAACATTTGAGCGATTTTGCCTAATTCCGTTGTCATCCCCGTATTGGTAACGATGACCTTGGCCCGGCCTTGCAGTACCTCTGTTCCGGTAAAGACAAAATTTAAGCGATCGCCGAGGGGAGTATCTCTGTCTAAGGGGTCAATGGAGGCGGATTTATTAACACTATTTGCCTCTCCTGTCAAGGCCGATTCGCGAATTTGCAGGTTAAAAGCTTCGATAATTTGGCCGTCGGCACTGATTTGGGTTCCCGCTTCAATCAGCATGATGTCCCCGGGGACGAGATTAACCGCGTCTATTTCTCTGCGTTGACCCTCGCGAATAACATTAACTTGGGGAGAGGAAAGTTTTTTTAAAGCGGCCAGAGCTTTTTCGGCGCGACTTTCTTGCAGATAGCCGAGGATGCCATTGAGGATGACAATTGTTAAAATAGCGATCGTATCTTTGAAGGGAACACCAATTTTAGCCAGATGACCGCGCTGTAATGCTAGTAAATCTAGTCCCCCAGAAATTATGGCCACGGCAATTAAGAGCAGGAGCATAATATTGGTAAACTGATCTAGGAGAATTTGCCAATTACTGCGCCCTGGACGTTCTTGTAGTTCATTTTTGCCATAATATTTAATTTTTTGGGCGATTTGCTCCCTATTGAGGCCATTAACAGCCGAACTACCGAGGATAGATAGGGTGGTTTCCACCGGATAGGTATGCCAAGGTTGTTGCAAGTTAAGGCTAGAATGGGCAGAATAGTCGGCATTAGCGGCCATGGCAAGTGAAGATAGTTGATCTAAATAGATCTTAGCCCTTTCTTTCCCCGGTAACAGGAAAAAACAAATGTTTAAACTGGCTCTTCCTGCTCATAGACAGTCTTAACGAGTAATGTAGATAAGTAGCTGGTTATAATTAAATTGAAGATAGATCCACCCTTAATCCCCCCTTGATAAGGGGGGTGTCTGAAAGTTTTTAACATCTACCTACTTAGTCAACAGCTTAGTAGGGCAAAGTAAACCAAAATTGTGAACCTTTTTCGTCATTATTCATAATGCCAATTTCGCCCCCGTGAGCATGGATAATTTGACGACATAGATATAAACCTAGTCCTAAACTAATCTGATGATTATTATTGCCTCGTTGATAGCGATCAAATAATTTTTTTCTCTGGGTTTCGCTAATTCCCACCCCATTATCGGCAATACTACACCGGAGATAATTGCCCTCTAGTCTAGCGGATAAAGTGATAATTATCCCCTGGGGATTGTGTTTAAGGGCATTGGCTAATAAATTCTCAAAAACTCGCCAGAGATGGTGAGCATCGGCATTAACTAAGGGTAAATCGGGGGGAAAATTATTAATTAAAGTTGCTTGATTTTCCTTTAATCTTAACTCCCATTCCTGACTGATCTGTTGACCAATTTCGTAGAGAGATAAAGGCTTTAGTTCTAGGGAAACTCCCCAAAGATCATTTTGTCGGGTTTCGACGAGAGAATCAATTAAAGTTAATTGTCGATCGCAACTGTTGGCCATCTGTTGTAAAATCTTCTGGGATACTTCTTTAGTTTCTCCCTGAGAATTTTTAATTAAATTATTTAAGATCATTGACATCCCGATCACGGGATTGCGGAGATCGTGAGAGACGGCATGAAGATAAATTTCTAAAGTTTCCTCAGTTTTTTGACGTTCTTTAATTTCGTTTTGGAGTTGTTTTTTTTGACGGCAAATAGTTAATTGATTTTCGATGCGGGCCATCACTTCTTCCCCTTGAAAAGGTTTAGAAATGTAATCGACACCTCCCACTTGAAAAGCTTTGACTTTATCTAAGACATCATCAAGAGCGCTGATAAAAATCACGGGAATTTCTCTGGTTTTTTCATCAGCTTTTAACTGTTCACAAACTTGATAACCATTGAGATCGGGCATATTAATATCGAGGAGGATCAGATCGGGAATTAGCGATCGCACTGTATTCAGGGCCATCTGTCCATTAATCGCTTTGCGTACCTGATAGCCCTTCTCGGTGAGCATAATCGACAATAGCCGCACATTATTGGGCAAATCATCGACAATTAAGACACTAGGGCGCAGTGTGAGTTGAGTCATGCCGGTTATCTTATAACTCAAACTATTTAAATAGGGTTTGCTGAATAATGGTAAAACCCTTTTAAAATAAGGCTTTTGACCTGTTAAAATCCGATGTTCATGCCGCGAAAATCGGATTGGGACCTTCAAAAACCTTGCATTATCCTTCTTGTAGTACAAAAATGGTACGAAAAGAGAGGGCAACAAAGCCTGAAACGACCGACGACCGGCTACTGACGACCGACTCCTAACCCCACCAACAAACTTTTTCAGCAAACCCTAAATAAAGTGTATAAAAAAAACAGGGGCTTGCCGAAAAAGTTTTTCCTGGGGGCAGCGTGTCGGGTGGGACAAGCGAGAAAGTCTCGTTACTCTACAGCGAGCGACTAGGGATTGTTGCCCATAAAAAAAGCACGGAACCCCACAGCAATCAAGGAACCACTCAAAAGAGTTATTAATGTCCAAATTTGGTTACTTTGGGTTCCTTCCACCTTGATCAGTCGATTATCCATACTATCGACTTTCTCTGTTAAAGTTGCTAGTCCTATCTTGACATCGGTGACATTTTTCTGTAGGGTTTCTAGCTTTTGCTCGACATTTTTCTGTAAAGTTTCTAGCTTTTGATCAAACCTTTTTTCGAGATTATCTAGCTTTTGCTCGAAACTTTTTTCGAGATTGTCTAGCTTTTGATCAAACCTTTTTTCGAGATTATCTAGCTTTTGCTCGAAACTTTTTTCGAGATTGTCTAGCTTTTGCTCAAACCTTTTTTCGAGATTGTCTAGCTTTTGCTCAACATCTTTCTGGAAGGTGTCTAGCTTTCGATCAACACCTTTAATACTATCTTTAATTTCCTTAAGGACAGATTCCAGGGAATAGGTAACGGTTTCTGCTGTCATTGCGGTTAACTCCTATCAGTCGAGAGATAATGTAATTATCGATAAAAATCCTCTTAATTCTCCACTTGATTTTTTTGGGAAAATCTCGCATCATCTTCCAATTTGTCGCTGATTTCCGGCAGTTTTAGCAATATTCCAGCGAATAACCAATAGTAAACAGAAACAGGCTCGACGGAGAGAGGATAATAGTAGGGGTTATAGCTAATAAAAAGTATAAAAATCCAGATACAGAGACCCCAATGCTTTAAAGCAGCATTTTTTACTTTTAAATAGGCTTTAAAGGTGAGAATACAGAGAATTGTCACCAGTGCCATAAAAGCGATAAAACCGATGATACCGATTTCGTGGACGAGTTTAGCGTAGTAGGTTTCAATTAGTCTTATCCCTTCTTCTCCCGCTACATGAAGAGCGCCACTGCTGGCTCTGCCTAAACCAAAACCAAAAAGCTGTACATATCTGAAGCTCAACTGCATTTGATTGCCTACAAAGTCAATGGGAGACGAATATAGCCAGCGACCGATAAAATTTAGCCCTCTTTCCTGAATAAAGGGAATTAACGTCACCGCGAGCAGGGAAATCAGTCCCAAGATTCCCAATTTTAATGGTAACTTTCGTTTACTTTTGCTAGTAACAATAAAAAGAACCAAGTAAAACAAAGGTACTAGCAAAAAAGGTAATCTTTGTCCAGAAACCAGAGTCGCAAGCAAGACTAAAACCATGGCCACCCAACCAGCGACGCGCCATCTTTTTTGCGGATCACTAAAACTGGCCGCGTAACTGATGACGCTACTAGATACTAAAAACCAACCCCATTGCCAAGGATCGGAAAATGTGCCGGGGAGACGAATTAAGCCTCGATCGGGATTATACAACAATGAACCGCCGACAAAACATTGAGCTTTCAAGGTGGCTTTTTCGGTAATATCCGGATAAAATTGGCTGTCAGATTTCGGGACACGGACTTCGAGTTGATTGAGGAATTCATTGTCAGGACAGATACCTTGGACGAGTAAGAAGTATTGAATTAGAGCTAAACCGCAACAGACTAAGATCATCACGATTAAAACTCGGTTAACCATGAATAAATCTCGTTTTTGCTCGATTAAATAGTACCCACAGAGAACTAGGGGAATATAACTGAGGAGGATTTTTAATCCCACAATTCCCACAGCAATTGCTCCTTGGGGCAGATTGACAAAAAGAAAAGTTATCAAGCTGCTGGCAAGTAAAATCAAAGCTGTGATGAGAAAAGGCTTGATTTTGGGGCGTAATTGTTTAAAAGTTTTTGTTTTAATTAAAATTGCCGCTAAAGCGGCGAAATAAAAGGCATCCTTGGCGATTTTGTAGAGAGAATATGATGGCTCTATGCCAATAAAGTTGCCCACTACTTGAAAAACTCTCACCACAGACAAAGCGAAGGTATTACTCAGGGGAAGATAGATGATTAGGGCTAATAATCCCAGACGGGGATGGATGAAAGAGGCGACCATGGCAGGAACTGCCAGAATTCCTAATAAGGCCGCTTTTTCGTCAAATACAACCCCTAAGACTAGACTAATTATTGTAGTGGCGATCACTAATATAATTAGCAACAGGGGATTAATCTCTTTCATACCGTGCGGGTTGAACAGGTTTAGCAGAAAGTGTACCGGATTTTTGCCGAGATTCTCATTCTCAATGGCGGAGGTGGGGAGCTTTTCAGTGATCAGTAAACAGTGAACAGTAAACAGTAATCAAGTGAGGTTCTTTTTGTTTGTGTTAGGCAATAGACGGGGTTATAAGAGATGAAACCCTTATATAGAAAGACATTTGGCGATTTTTGTCAATTGTTTTCCATCTAGAACGAACTAATCAATTAAGTCTCTTGCCAGATAAGGATGTAGTCTATTTATGCCACCCGATCAAACCATACCAAGTAACGAAGAACCATCAGTGAACTGAAAACTCACATCTGATACTGATCAAAGTTTCCTCTTGCTTCTTACCTCTTGCTATACTTATGTAAAATTTTATTTATCTCGATCTTGACTCCGTGGCCGAAAATCTTTCTTTTCAAGACCTTTATCAAGCTGGAATCAGTGCTTTTGAGCGTGGACAATATCGTCTTAGTGTCCAGCAATTAAATGCGGCTTTAGCCTTAATTTCCTTAGGCTCCCGAGAAGGGGGTGAGATTCAAATTTGGTTAATTTCTGCCCATCAAGGGTTAGGAGAGGGGGAGAAAGCTAGTGAAATCTGTAGGCAACTTATTACCCATCCTATCTATCAAATTCGCGAACAGGCCAAGCGTCTGCTTTATATTATCGAAGCTCCCCGTCTCAAACGCCCAGATGAGTGGATGACGAAGATTCCCGATTTAGAGAAACTTCCCGATAGTACACCGCAATTTAAAAAGGGGACAAATAAACAGAAAAAAGAAGAATCCCCCGCACCCATGCAGTTAGAGCAGCATAAAAATACTGTTTTTAGCGGACTGGCGATCGCTATTGTTCTATTGATGCTCTGGTTTTTTGCTAAAAATAGCTAAATTAGTTGACAATAAACTTCTAATATGCTAATGCAGTTAGCTATGGCTCCTAAATGGGCGATTTCATAACCGTGGGTGTTTTGGGTGGGAAAACCTAAGCAAGCGGCCTTAGCTATATGACCGAATTTCATGGCGATGGAGGCATCGCTACCAAAACCACTAATAATGGCTAATTGCAGCGGTATTCCCGCCTTTTCGGCCGCGGTTCGTAATTCTTGATTTAATTGCTCATCATAGATACCGTAACCATCCTGAGACAATAACACAGGACTGCTGCCATCCTTAATCGGATATTCAGGAGCGAGGGGACAGATTTCTAGGGCAATTAAAGCATCTAAGCGGTTATTTGCGGTAAAAAATAAGGCCCCTAATGCTCCTACCTCCTCCTTAGCTGAGGCAACCAGATATATATCCACCGCGGGGTTAATTACTCTGGCCGCTAATGCTAAAAGAATCGCCACGGAAGCCTTATTATCAAGGGTATAACTGGCAATGTAGTCTTTTAGTCGCAAGGGTTGTTTTCGGTGTTTTCCCACCACGACTCGACTACCGACGCGCACCCCGCAAGCGTCTAATTCTTCTGGAGTCAATTTCGTCTCTATCCATGCGGATTCCCAGGTGACGGGAGTGTTTTCCTGCTGTACTTTTTGCGGAGATTGATGGGAAATATGACGGGAACCAAAGGAGAGAATTCCCGATCTGGTTTCCCTATCACCGATAATATCCACCACTCCCTCTCCGTAAATCCAAGGAAAAGCTCCCCCAAGTTGGCGAATTTGCAGAGTACCATCGGGATTAATTGCTTTGATAATAGCACCAATTTCGTCTTTATGACCAGTAATAGCAATTTTTTTGGTCGAATCTCGTCCTCTAATTTTGCCGATGACATTTCCCGCTTGATCTTGCCATGTTTCTAATCCTAACTCTTGAAAGCGTTCTAGTAAAAAGCGATCGATTTCCGTTTCCATCCCACTAGGAGAATGATGGAGGACAAGAGTGGCAATAGTGTCAAAGAGGTGATCAAAATCCATATTTGTCTTGATTTGTGGGTCGAAAGAGAATTATTATCGAAACCGGAAATCGAAAAGGTTTTACAGGAACAATATTGGCGCAGCCATGGCTCTTGGGTGATTGCCAGTTAGCATTTAATGATTAATCAGAGGTGCAGAATTAGCCAGAAAACCCGCAACTTTCAGAGACTCTAGCACCGAATTGTCATCCTCTACCCAATAGTTTTGTCCTAAACGCACAAATTGACGCTGAGTTCCCGCACCAATGGTGGCAATAACGGGAACTTTTGCCTTTTGTTTGTCTCCCGATTGCAGAATACTTTTGAGAAGATTTTGACGATTTTGGTTGACGACATCTTGCAGCGATAAATTAACCATCACCATTTTAATGGTTTCGATCGGTTCCGCATCTTCGATAATTAATTGTACCCGATCATCTCGGCGATCAACTTTTCCCCACACCATTAAAGTTGCTTCCTCCACTAATAATTTTTGCAGACGTTCGTAGGTATCGGAAAAAACCACCGCTTCCGATTGTCCCGAGGCATCTTCTAGGGTTAAAAATGCCATCGGAGTCCCTTTTTTGGTCATAATTTTCTTAACGGCATTTAATAAGACAATTGCACTAACTTTTTTTCTGGTTTTGTGTTCTTCTAAGTCAGCTAAATTGATAGGAGATAGGACTTGAGCGGCTCTTTGTAAAGCTTTTAAAGGATGTTCGGAAACATAAAAACCTAAATGTTCTTTTTCCAGTTTTAACTTTTCCTGTAGGGAAAAATCTTCTACTGCGGTGGCACTGGGAGACTGTTCAAACTCGGATTCTTGTTTATTTTCTGTGTTACCTCCTAGCATATCAAAAATATTCATTTGACCACTTTCTTTCTCTTTGGTGCGTTTTTGCGCCCAAGCAACTACTAATTCTAAATCTTCAATTAATTGATGGCGATTGGGTTGAATTTTATCAAAAGCACCACAATAAATTAGCGTTTCTAAAGCTCTTTTGTTGACCAATCGCAAATCAACACGCTCGCAAAAATCCCCTAAGGAAGTAAACTTTCCTCCTGTTGCTTCCCGGGCTTTTAAAATAGCCTCGATCGCATTTTCGCCCAGATTTCTAACTGCGGACAAACCAAAGAGAATTTTGCGTCCAATCGGGGTAAAATGTTTTTGCGATCGATTGATGTCGGGAGGTTCGACATCGATATTCATTTTCTGACAGTTTTCTCGATACTTTTCCACCTTATCCTGATTATCGCTACTAGCAGTTAGTAACGCTGTCATATATTCCACAGGATAATTAGCTTTTAAATAAGCGGTTTGATAGGTGACGTAAGCATAAGCGGTAGAGTGAGATTTATTAAAACAATTGGAGGCAATTAACCCGTTGCCCAGCAAAAAATTATGATCTTTCTCCACACCAATATCGTAAACGGGTTTTCTTCCCAAGGATTGACGACTGATAATTTTAACCATATTAGTAACTCAACTCTCCAGAGATTTTTGTAACGGGGGTAATGGAAATATGGCATTTCTTTGCCAAATCAGGCCGCCAAAGTCCCAAAAATGGCTCTCTTATTCCTTGTAACATAAGTTTAACTTATATAAGAGCGATCAATCTTTGTGTCCTTTGTGTCCTTGTGGTTCTTTCTACTAGCTCGCCAGCAGGACTGTATCTTAGAATACATTTTACCCACCAAACCTAAGAGAGCCAAAAAATTACCATATATATTGATACCTAAAGTGTATATCCTACCTACTATAGGTTACGATCAATGTTAACCGAGGAGAAAAAAACAGAAAAACTAGACTTCTTGAATGGGGTTAGCTGCGGCCGTTTGCCACAAGGTTTAAGACACCTGTAAACAGCTTTTACTAATTTCTTGGCTGGTCGTACAAAATTTGGTTAAAGGGGAGCAACGCAAAGCGGGGCAAAATGCAGCCGTTAGGATAGCAAAGAAACCTTGCCACTGACGGCAAAGGCCTATATTTTACCTTGACGAGAGGTCGGCGCTCGGTAGTTCACCCATTGTGTTATAATCCTGGTCAAGCTATCAAGGGATTTGAAAAGGAGTAACACCATGAGTCTATCTTCAGAAGCCTATCGCCAAGCCCTCGTGCGGGATGGAGAACGGCGCTATCAGGAATGGCACCAAAATTATCACAACCAATGCCGTCAATCAACGGCTGAATACCAAGCTCGTTCTGCCCAACAACGTCCAACAAAGCCTTGGATTTCCTCGGAAGCCTACCGCCAATTTTTAGTCAAAGATGGGGAGCGGCGTTTTGCGGAATGGCATGGCGAGTTTTTAGACTATCAAAGACAATTTCTGGCCCGTCAATCCACCTAAACGGATGTCAACAAATCCGCATTACAGCAATCTCTGAAAATAGTGGCCAGAGTCCCCGAAAAAATAGCTAATACCAATTTTCAATAGTCCTGGCAGGCATTCTACCACCCCCCCCCTTGCCCACCCGAATTCGGGTAGGCAAGGGGGGGTATCGCATCTCAAAAGCTATTGACAATCGGCTAATTTTGTGATAGGTGTGGGCATTTCAAGTGATACCAGTCAATCAAAATAGTTACGAAATCTTAACATTTAGTCGATTTTTGTTTAACAGTTCAGATGAGAAATTCTACTCAAGTATGCCTGGATCGCCCTCTGGGTAAGCAAATCACACGAGGTTCATTTTGTCAAGGGGTGTTAAGATGTGTTTACCTTACCATGTTGCTTATTCGGTATGAACTGTGTAATATACTTATTACTCTCGGCTCGCAGATCACTATAGATGGTGTTTTGACAACGGATAAAACCTACCCGAAGTCGAATTAGTTCAACTTACGCCAGTACAGGCAGTGGGTGGCTTAATCCAAAAACACCATATGTGGAAAATGAGCGAACCGTCAGTTTATCAATAAAAATAATTGGCTCAAATCAATCCTTAAACCTCTAGCTTGATCATGACTTTTCTGATAAGTATCTCTTTATGGCTCGTGGAGGGCCTGCTCAAATATCAGCCTAGCACGGAGCAAAATCCCCCCACTGGTTTGCCTGTATTTACTTGTCCTAGTTGTGGTTCTCACCATACTATTAAGAACGGTTATATTCCTAAAGGGAAACCCAAACGTCACTGTCAAGAATGTGGTCAACCGTTTGTGATCAATCCCACTAATAAAACTATCTCTCCCGATACCAAGACAATTAATCGATCAACTCTTGCTCGAACGAATTTCCTGACGAGGAATTGCCAGAGTAACAGGGGTAAATTGGTCATGTTTACAAAATTATGTC
The DNA here is from genome assembly GCF_027530405.1 of Microcystis sp. LE19-41.2A. Lineage (NCBI taxonomy): Bacteria > Bacillati > Cyanobacteriota > Cyanophyceae > Chroococcales > Microcystaceae > Microcystis > Microcystis sp. LE19-41.2A. The sequence continues at coordinate 32,983 of NZ_JAPZQJ010000425.1, forward strand.
AACAATAAACTAGCGGCTGTACCCCGTCAAGTAAAGGTTTCGGACAAACCAAAAGGTAAATTGCTCATAGAATGTGATGAGATGTGCCCTTTTGTTTTTTCTAAGACGATAAAGGTCTATATTTGGCGGTTAATTGATAGAAAGACAAGGGAACTTATTGGTGGTCATTTAGGATATAGGAGCCGCCAATCAGCTAAAAAACCTTGGCCAAGTTTACCCAGTGTTTACCGACAATGTGCTGTTACTTACACTCATTTTTGGGAGTCCTATAAGACAGTAATTCCGAGTAAACGTCATCGAGAGGTAGAGCCAAGAAACTGGTCAAAGTAATCCCCTTGGAAGACTTAATAATACCTTTCGACCAAGGATTTCTCTGCTGGTGAGAGAGAGCCTATCTTTCTCTAAAAAAATGGAGAATCACCTTGGGGAGTCCTTTGGTATTTTATCCATGACTACAATCCACAGCAAAGCAAAGCATTAAGGCTCCATCACCACTACCGAATCACCACCCAGAAAAATCAAAAGGCAAATTAGTCATAGAGTGTGATGAAATGTAGTCATTGGTTTTTTTTAAGACGATAAAGGTTTATATTTGGCGGTTAATTGATAGAAAGACAGGGGAAATTATTGGCGGCTATGCGCGGAGATAGGAGTCGCCAATCAGCCAAAAAACTTTGGGGCCAGTTTACCCGGTGTTTACCGACAATGTGCTGTTACTTACACTGATTTTTGGAAGTCATATAAGACAGTAATTCCGAGTAAACGTCATCGAGCGGTAGGAAAAGAAACTGGTCAAACTAATCCCATTGTAAAGACTTAATAATACCTTTCGACCAAGGATTTCTCTGTTGGTGAGAGAGAGTCTATCTTTCTCTAAAAAAATGGAGAATCACTTTGGCGCTGCTTGGTAAGCTGAACGGCTTTTACTTCGGATCACCGATATAGACTCCAAAAGGGTTATAGCTGTTGGATCATGCAGGTTAAGCGCCGTTTAGCTTAGTTGGACAAAAATAAAGTTAACTGTGGGGTCAGGAGTCGGTCGTCGGTCGTCGGGAGACGGGATACACGCTAAGATACAAATAATAAACTTGAGAGAAGCACTTGATTAAATATGACTCTAACTGACGTTGAAGTAAATCCCTCGACTCCAGAAGATTTTTTAGATTCTGAAACATTAGTACAGGTCGATTTAATGCAGCAAAAGATTCAACAATATGTACAAACCCTATCAGTAGAAAATTTAAAGATGATTCTAGAATTTGCCGCTTATTTGTCAGATAAAGAAAGTGAAAAGGCAACGCAAGAAATTAGAGCAATCCCGAATATTATGGAACATTTGAAAGAAGCTGAAATGGATTTACAATCAGGTTGCCTCATTGATTGGGAAAGCTGAGATGACTTATAAAGTCCGTTTGACAGCTAAAGCAAATAAAGTTTATTCTGAAGCGGTCCAATCTTAAAAAAGAAGATTGCTAAGTGTTTAAAACTCCTTCAAGAAACACCGAAAAATCACCCTCAAATTAAAGCATTAAAGGGAGAATTTGCTGGGAAGTATCGCTTCCGCGTTGGAGACTATCGGGTTATCTATACCGTTGATGATAGTCAGTCTCAAGTTATCGTCTTGCTGATTGAACATCGCAGTCAAGCTTACCGCCAATAAATAGGGCTTGCTGAATAAATGTGAAATGTAGGCAAGGTAAGGGTTTTGTGGCTTTTCTCGCGAAACGGGTGCAAGATTTTGAGAGAATCGTGCTTCAAAACCTTGCGTCTTCATGGTTCCGCGTCCTGTAGGGGCGAAGCATTCGGACAATAACTTATCGGTGAAACCGTAGATTTTCTATCCGAATGCTTCGCCCGTACTTTTTCAGCAAACCCTATGTTCTATAAAAATGGTAATGCAAGGTTTTTGAAGCTCCCAATCCTCCTAGTGTTAATATTCGCTAATCTCATCCAATTGGAAAGGCAAAATTTGAGAAAAAAAGTAGAAGTTAAGGAACGCGGAGCATTCGTTCTTCGATTTCTTGCCAGACGGTAGGGGAAATATTAACAGCCACTTTTTGGCAGTCGAGAATCAGGCGATTAATATAAAAATAATGCTTGTCTATTTCGCTAATTTCTTGGCGGGTGGATAAATTAAGTAATTCAGGCGTTAAATTAAAAGCAGTATTCGAGATTTTAAATAATTGATAAAAAAATTCTTGATGTTCTTTTCTAGTTGCTTTATCATCAGGAATAATTTGTTTTAAAGCTTCTAAATCAGCGATTAATTGGAAAAAATTAACCCTAGAAACAATTCGATACTGAGCAAATAATTTAACTAACCGGACAAACTCATGAATGAAGTTGAAGGTAAAGAGGATACCAGAGATGTTGTAGGCGATCTCGGGGGCGTAGGCGTAGGCGATGATGATGCTGTGGGTGATGGGGATGCCGATGAGGGTGCCGATGCCGATGACGTTGGGGATGACTTTGGCGTAGGCGATGAAGAGCCAATAGGCGAGCGCTCTTCTTCCTACAGGTTTAATCGGACTATCAACAGAATCTTTAGTCATCTCATCTGCCCATTGCAAAATCGGCACTAATTTTTGACCGAGGGGCGTTGTAAGATAATTATGGGCTTCTTTCTCCATTGCTAATAACAATTTATCGGCTTTCCCTCGCATCAAACCCGCCACTAACAAAAACACCTCTTGCCAACGAGTTTCTGTTACATAATTCTTAACTGCTTCTTCAATCAAATCATTATCATAGATATACTGAGCCGTGAGGTATTCCTGAAGGGTTAAATGAGAAAAAGAATAGATATCTCTCGCCCGCTCTACTAAAATTCCCTGTTCAATTTCAATGGTTTTTAATACTTTTTCTCCGTCCAGATGTTGCGGAGCATTTAAGTTTTGTTTAAGGTGATCTTTAATTTGCTTAACAACTTCTCGTTTTTCTAAAAAAAGTTTATCTGCTACAAAATTCTGATAAGCAATTTCAGATAGCAAAATTTCTTCTTGCTCAATACTGAGATTTTCATAAACTAAACCGCGATTAGGTAAACGTTTTTCGGCTGACCATTTTTCCAATAAAATTCGTAACGCATCTTGATAAAGGCGACTGCGATTTGTGGGAAAAGATTGATTTTCATCATAAACTAAACACAAAAAAGTCAACAATAACGGTGTATGGGCTAACTCTTTTGCACTTTTATACTCCTCCTTTTGCAACAGTTCCCAACAATTTTTAGCCGTCTCATTTTTGCGGTCTAATTCCGAACTAAACCAATGTTCAATAAAACTTTGAATTTGCTGATCATCAAATTCGACAATTTCAATATCGGTAAATCGTCGAAGATGAGTTCTAGCAGCAGTACGACAGGAGAGAATAAAACGATTTTTATGATGCCTATCTACAAAATCTTGAATTTTCTCGATTACATTATTCACATTAGCTGTTGGCACTTCATCCAAACCATCTAATAAAATTAGTAATTCCCCTTTTTCTAGTTTATTGCTAAGTAGTCATGCAAAATTAATTACCCAAATAAAAAATTAAGAAGTATAATACATAAAAAAACGAAGCAGCAGGAAAATACAATGAGATTGATTAGAGACCTAAACCCCGAGAGCCAGAAAATGCTAGAGAGAATTTATCGAGCTAGTAAACATCATCAAGTAAGAGAGCGAGCGAAATGTATACTCTTAAGTTTTCAGGGAACCACGATAGAAGAATTGAGCGGAATATTTGGAGTTACGAGAAAGACCATCTATAATTGGTTGACGGCCTGGGAAGATAGAAAACTAATTGGTTTTTATAATCGTCGAGGAAGAGGTAGAAAACCTAAATTGACAGAAGCACAAGGTCAACAAGTTATTGACTGGGTAAAAGAAGAACCGAAAAGCTTAAAAAAAATCCAGATAAAAATTGTAGAAGAATGGAAATTAACCGTAAGCAAAGACACGATAAAAAGACTCATAAAAAAAATCAACATGAGGTGGAAAAGGGTGAGAAGAGGGGGCGCCAAAACCCCTGATGAGTGGGAGCTTGAGGTCAAACTACCTATTTTAGAAGAACTAAAAAAACAGGAAAAAAGAGGAGAGATTGAGATAGGATATTTGGATGAAATGGGATGGGATTCAAAGCCTTGTATTCCTTACGCTTGGCAAGAAGAAAAAACCACGATAAAGTTACCACCAATTGAAGGTAAAAGACTAAATATTTTAGGAATAATGAAACGAGATAATCAATTATTTTATGAGACACAGGTCGGAACGGTTACTAGCGAGATAGTTATTAATTTTCTGGATAAATATTGCCAAAATATACAGAAAAAAACCGTCATAATAATTGACCAAGCTTCCATTCATACCAGCGAGGCATTTATGGAGAAACTTGAGGAATGGGAAAAGAAAAACTTGAAAATATTTTGGTTGCCCACTTATTCACCTCATTTAAATTTAATTGAAATATTATGGAGATTTTTAAAATATGAATGGATTGAATTTAGCGCCTATAAAGACCGAAAGAGCCTCCTCGCTTACGTTAAAAAAGTGCTGGACAATTTTGGAGGCGAGTATGTAATTAATTTTGCCTAGGTACTTAGATGATTTAGATAGGTGCGAACCTCAAAAAGCAGTCGAAGTATTGCAAGCAATTAAATTATTACTTGATTTTGATACGTTTATTATCTGTCTTGGCATTGATGCCCGAATCATTACTCGTGCGGTAGAAAAGCATTATGCAGAACTTCTCGGCCCAGCAGGGACTTCAGGTTATGAATATCTAGATAAAATTGTTCAGATCCCCTTCCGAATTCCAGAACCCACCTTAGATGAAGTTAAAATATTTATTACTCAACAGCTAGGTGAACCAAAACCTGTTGGTAGAGATCTTCAACCGTTTGAGTTATCGCAAGAAAAGTTTAACCAAGCCTCGATTGAGATTGGGAATTCAGCTATCACGAGTGAATCAGAAATGAAAAGCTCTATGCCTGATGCGTTAGTCCCTTTTACATATGAGGAACTTCAAGCTTTCCATAGCTTTGCTCGTTTTCTGCGACCTAATCCTAGACATCTTAAACGATTAGTGAATGTCTATCGGCTAGTTCGTACTTTGGCCAAATACAAAAATGAATCTCTAATTTTAAATAATCCAGATATTACTATTTGCTGGTTGGTTATGAGTGGGCAATGGCCTTATACAACTTATGCAATTCTTTATTATTTTGAGGAGATGCAAGAACGAAAAGAAGAAGGAAAACTAGCAGATTTTCCAGAAAGAGACCCTTTAATATATCTTTTTCAAAAAGTCAGCTTTCAGATAACACAGGATCAGGACGCTTTAAGTAAACAACGAAGACTAGATTATGATCCAGATCTATTACGAATGCTATTACAGAGTCAGGAGGGACGCTTATCATGGAAAAGCTTGGAAGTAATACGTCAATATACTGTCAATTTCAATCCCGCAGTTGGAGTTGAGTTGAAAATGGAATTACCAGTAAAATTTCTAGACGATGATTAGCAAACCATGTAACTTTGCAAAAGCGACAACCACCTAACAACCCCAATGCACACCGACCGACGAAAGGTTATCGGTTAGAGTTCAAGGTTATCTGCGGCGGGTGATTGGGAACGTTAGCCGTAGGGTGCGTTCCCTGATGTCACTCCTAATGCTCTAGCGATCGATTTTAAGGAACGCACCATGCACAACTATCCCCCAATAGCGATCGCTAAATAAATCCCACAGCATCCCGGATATTCTGCGCCGGACGCTGTGGGTGCTGATGCCTTTAAATTTAGCCCTGCCCGTCCGCGAAACCCGCAAATTTAAGTTTTGCTTGTAGTCCCTTAGATTGGTAGGATAGAGCGGCGATCGGTCACGAAATATTCAGAGCATTGTTGATTCTTTTAACCCAAATGGTCGGAAAGTCTTAAAGCCAATCCTGCCAGAGCGAGTACGGGGTTAGCGGCGGTGCTGATGGGCATAACGGACATATCGCAAACGTATAGTCCCGTAGTGCCTCGAACTTTCAGGTCTTCATCGACAACCGAATCGTTATTGAAATTGGCATTACGGTTAGCTTTCCAGGGCATCCGCAAAGTGCCGCAGGCGTGGTGAACAGTACCCCACCCAAAAGGCCATTGTTTACCGTCGCCCTCGCCATATTCTCCTGTGTTGAAGTTCACGTCGTTGAACTCGGCAAAAATGCGATTTCTTGTTTGATTAAGTAGAGCGAAAAACTCATTTTTGCTTTTATTCCAGCCTGCAAGAGCCGGGAAACGAGAACCCAACAAATCATCTAGATTTGAAAAACGTTTGAAGCGGATTTCGGGCGTGTAGTTATCGTTAGCGTGGGAGAAAATGCCATTCTCATCATCGAGACAGTTTCCAAAGCTAAACTTGATGTCAACACGGGTTCTGCTAGTATCGTCAACCACGGGTTCGGCAGAAGGATCGTTGTTTCTCAGATGCCAATATTCATGATTAACATTCATTTCTATATTGAAGGGGTAGATCACTTGACCGTTAGCATCTCGATTTCCCCGCGAGTAGAAGATAATTTTAGCGTGGTCTTGACGACTGAGGGGAATTAGTGAAGCGTTTCTTCCCAGAGACGACACATAGGCTTGGGATTCTCCTGTCACGGGATGGTCGGTTAAGCCAAAACCTACTTGTTTACGAATTCTATCGGGCAGGCTTTGATAGACGGTCGAACGATGGAGTAGTTTCGGGCTTTCCGTAGAACCCGCGGCGATGATTACCTTGGGGGAATAAAAACTGAGCTGCTCTCCCGTAATCGTGTTAGTGGTCTTGACCTCATACCAGTCAAAAGGGACGTTCTGAACCGCTTCTACGAAACTATTCAGTTTGATGAATAGACCCTTCCCGTTTTGATCGACACCAGGGGTCAGTCCAACTTGGTTGATCAGCAGTTCGGCGGTGTTGAACACTCCCGTGGGTTCTGCAAAGAATTGATCTCGTGGTGTGCCGTCGGGGTCGAGATAGGGTTGATGGACGGCGCGAGGTGTTTGTTTTATTTCAAAATCTGAATTAAGAGAACTGGATTGAAAATAGCTCACCAACTTTTTTGCTTTATCCCCCAGCGATGACGATAGATTCATCCTGTCATTAGCCAATCGGAAATACTTCGATTCCAAGTCTTGACGTACATTATCCGGGAAAAACTCCATCTCCCAACTTTGAGCTTGTGGAATCAGTCCCGACCAAAAAATAGAACGCCCGCCAAAACATAATTGGGGTTTAGAGCCGATAAAATGGGAACCGCTAGGTGACTGCTTGAAATTATCTACGCCAAAGTGGGGGGCTACCGAACCGTTAGGGATGCGACTGATATTATAGACATGGGTTGGATAGATGAAGGAGCCGGCATCCAAAACCAGAATGCGATGACTTTGCCCCAATCGATCGGCTAGGTCGTCTGCTAAGATGCCACCTCCTATTCCAGAACCGATGATAAGTAGTCATGCAAAATTAATTACCTGCCCGATCGAGCTAAAACCCTTACGGGGCAATGATCGTCATGTGTAAATAATTTTGCCTAGGTACTTAATGAAGTCAAAATCCTTATTGCTGCCGTCATAATCTCGGATCAAGCGGGTGTGAGCTTGAGGTTTTTCCGTAACTATACTTTAGACGTTCATAATCTGAGATTTATTAAACTTCTGAAATCGTAGAGTCAGCAAGGAATCCAGTTCTTTTTTATGTTTCAAATGGGCATCATTCAAACATTCATAAATGGCTGAAGAAAA